>JARGGA010000286.1 GCA_029210805.1 Candidatus Thorarchaeota archaeon | reverse complement strand
CCTTCTATTGCGGCCACAGGCATTTAGAAGTGTGGAAAATTCCTTTGCGCTACTCATTTCACTACGGGGAGGACGAGCGAGGAGAGAAATGACGTCTCCAATAATCCCCGTGGCAATACTTGGATCATCGTATAAATTGAGCAATTCATTCATTAATTTCTGAATGACTTTTTGTTTCTCATCTTGAGTCAGATCCACCCATCGCTTCCATTGGTCTTCTCTATCCTTCAATTCAATACCCAGATCATTGTAGAAGTAGTAGCTTGCATCAGGATTACCCGTGAGCCCAGGTATGTAAGGATCCGTCGCGTATTGCAATAATTGGGGAAGAGGCCGCGTATTAATTCCAAATAGAGTTAGATCCCTATCCTTGCTGATGTATCCCTGTTTTATGCCTAGGTCTAGAATTTCCTCATTCAATCCTGTGAATCCTCTTCCATAGTAGTCCTGAAGATCTCCTGTTGCTCCAACAATAGCTAATTCACTCAGGTCCACATTTCCACTAGATACAGCTAATGAGAAAAGAAACGATACGCCGGCACCAGAAAGCTCAATACTTCCACTTATTCCATGCTGGATAGGGTTCAATTCGATGAGATTGCTAGTTAGTGCTTCTTGAGTTAGTTTTGTTCTCTCATCTGGTGGGATATGATGATCCAAGACAATAATATGTTTAACAGAGTCCATTTTGAGAATATGTTCTTGAATAAGATGAATTTGTCCTGACCCAAAATCGCTGAATATTACAACATCTGGCGAAGACTCCTTCACAAGATCCACTACTTCGAATATAGATTCGGAATTAATTTGGTGGATGTTTCTCCAGATGTGCGGCTTGCTTAGTCGCTTGATGGTTTCGACAACAATTGCCATTGATGTAATGCCATCTGCATCAATATGTGATAGTGCAAGAACATGTTTTGCACCACGCAATGCATCAGCCGCTCTCTCAAACAATTCTCGCATAGAAGGTGGCAATTCAATCATAATTCGCACATAGTCCTGCCTAACTCTCACTCTAACAACAATATAAGTTGGCAGCTCTGAACCAATGAGAAATTCTCATGAATCAATCGCTTGCTCGTGCCACTCTTGACAATGCAAGGAAAACAACCAAGAAAATACTTGCAACAGCAGCAAGTGCTTTGGCGACTTTCTGCCATGTGCCCAAAGGCTGCTCGAATTCTCTAAGATCATTGGCCACCCGTTTAATGTATACTCTTGTTTCAGTATAGAGCGCTTCTCTGTCATCCTTCATAGATGCGAATTCACTCCAACTCTCATGGAATGGAGATTCTGGGTCAGTTGATAACCACTCATTCCAATAGTCCCCTAATGTTTCATTATGCGGTGAAGGAAATCGCTGTATGGTATTTCGTATTTTATTTTCCCATTCTGTTGGAATCATTGTCTTTTGCACCCCGCAGCTTCCCGGCTTACAATATGAATATCTAATATTATCCCTATTAAGCATTCACAAAATATACTTCGTGTATCATTTTGCGCATTTTGAAAGTGTTTTTCGTCTAACGACGAGCTGTTATTTCCTTCTGCCATTCTCTTAAATCCGTGCGTATCTTTCCAAGGTCACTAGGACTTACAGAATCGATTCTACCATATGTCTTGAGAATTCTAACCCATCTATTCATTTTTACAACAATTGAGCCTGTTACTCCCTTCTCCTCAAGAGAAGTAGCTGCAGCAGATATTTTTTCAGATAGATCGCTGGCAATGGCTCCTTCTCTAAATTGTGCTTCAAGATTATCCAAAACTGCTGTAGAAGAAGAGATAGCACCCTTATCCTCGATGCTCATTCCACTTGAAGCTCCGCCACTAGTACTCACGGGGCTACTTTCGATTTTTCGGAGAATGCTGTCTAGTTTCGTGCTGTTCTCAGAAACTCTTGCAGAGATATCCGCAGTAGATTCCTTTACTTCTCCAATGGAGGAAATCACTTCTATCATCCTGTTGAGCATATCTGTAAGCCGCTCAATGGATACATTAATCTCAGTCAATTTTGCCCGAAGGTAGGTGTCTTCTTCACTCAAACTAATTCCATCCATAACTGTTTGAATCGGTTGGTAATGCTTACACTCTTCGATATTGTTAGATTAACCTTTCTGTGGCGTTCAAATAGAAGATACTGTTCCCCAATCCTAAACCTATTATATCACGTGTTGATGACCGGTATTGGCTTCAAACTGATACAATGAGGTTCATAATATGTACGTTGTTAATTATCAAGAACGCGAACTTGAAGAAGTTAATCTAGCCGGTGCAGAATTGACAACTGTACGTTGGCTTATTGGAAAACGTACTGGAGCTAAAACTTATGTCATGCGGCTTTTTGAAATAGCACCAGGAGGAAAGGTTCCTTTGCATCAGCATGATGAAGAGCATGAAATCTTTATCCTCGATGGAAAAGCCAAAATTCTAGGCGCGCCAACTGAAACATATGCAAAGAAAGATGATGCGGTATTCATTCCTTCGAATGAGGAGCATGGATATGACAATACTGAGGGTACTGAGTCATTCCGGTTTATCTGCGTAATTCCTCTTCTGAAAAATGAAGAGTAATTCACCAGACACATTTTTCAATGGCTGATTAATAGTCAAAGTGTGTCTAGTATGAATTTAGGAGCGAAAAACCTCTGGATCTTCGATGTTGATAACACCTTGGTTCGAGATGTTGAACATCCAATTCCGTTTGATGACGCACTTAGGCTATGGAACCATCTGTTGAAGATTGGTAAGGTAGTCGCTGTTCTAACTAATGTTGGACGACTCTCTGCTAGGCAAATTCACAATGTTGTGGTCGAAGCTAGGTATGATTTGCAACTCGAACGTACATTCAGTGCTGGGGCTGCCGCTGCCGCATATGTGCAGAATCGTAGCCCAGGAGCTCGATGCTTTGTGATCAGTGAAGGTGGTGCCACTGAAGACTTTGTTACGAGAGGTCTGAATGTGGTCAATAATCCTCCAGTAGATTATGTGGCAGTTGGGGCGGATAGAGGGATGACTTTTGCAGAACTCAACTTTGCAACGAAAATGGTGAAGGAGGGGGCTGGACTTATCTGTATTAGCGGCAGTCGGGATTACCCTGGTATCTACCATGGCCAAGAGGATGTATTTATTGGTGAACGATCAATAGCAGCTGCTATAGAAGATGCCACTGGTGCGGAATGCGTAGTAGTTGGAAAACCGCTTCCAGAGATACTCACAGAAACTGTAAAGACTCTGGGATTTGCAATCGAAGATTCAGTTATGATTGGCGACAATCCTCAATCTGATATTGCCGGCGGGAAAGCAGCGGGGATGGCAACTATCTTAGTACAAAGGGATGACAATATTATCGAGTTTGATGCGGGTGACATGGATCAGACCCCAGATGTGATTGTAAAACAATTAGATGATATTATTGAGATGCTCTAACGTTATTCAATCCACTTTTTGTCAGCTTCAAGTTCTGCCTGGGCGCTCCTGTGAACCAAATTGCCTATTTGTTGGAAAAGGTCATCAATATTAGCACCTGTTTTGGCACTTGTTAGAATGAATGGAACTCCTAGAGATTTTGCATATTCCGAAGCTCCGAAAAATTCAGTTTCATCTGGAATGAGGTCGGCTTTATTGCCCACGATAACATATGGAATATTTCCACCAATGTAACCTATTGCCTCTTTGATCCATTTTGGTATTGATCCGAATGTTTCCTGTCGGGTTACATCGAACATCATAACGACGCCTTTAGCTCCATCATAAAAACTGGCTCGAAGATGCTTGAATATTTCTTATCCCGCAAGATCCCATATCATCATTTTAACGACAACGGGAGTAGAGCCTCCATGAAAGAGAGCCTCTTCGACCCAATGAGACGATTTGGTGGAATTGGTATTCATCAAGTGAGCAGAATAGTACAGAAATACCAAGGAAAATTGTCTTTTGGAGATCGAGTTGTCGAGAATAGGATATGTGGAGCAGAGGTTTCAATCTGGATACCAAGAGCAGAGCTGAAGGATGATGATAAACCAGAACTTTCAGTTCCACACAGTAATTGACCCACGGTCGAATCTGCATTGGACAAACAGGCCGCGATTGCTATCTCTTAAAAAAGAAATATGATGGCAAGATATTCACATCACTATGGCACATCTCGTAAATAGAGTGAGAGAGCTTGCTGGAACCGATTCAGAGCGATAAAGTGTATCCTAGATTTGAAAGGTGTGGTCGGAGGAGTGTCTTGACCGAATCATTGACGAACTTGCATCAACACACGATGCTTGTGGGCATGGTCAGAAGACGTGTAGCGGAAACTAACCCCCGACCACTAATCATTATCTATAACGTTCATTTGAATTAACTCTATTGACACATTCTGACAGACAATAGCGAACAATCATTAGCCTTCACGAACATTGCTACTTGTGGTCAAATGGTAGAGCGAAAATATCCCAGTTTCCCTATTCCTGGAGTTGGAGCAATTGTTGTTGGAAAGAGAGGCATCTTACTTGTCAGGCGCGATAAAGACCCCGGGAAGGGCCTCTGGAGTATCCCGGGTGGAGTCCCGGACCCGGGGTTTCCTTTCAGACCAGTACCTTGACATCACCCAAACTCGATATATGGGCTC
>JARGGA010000285.1 GCA_029210805.1 Candidatus Thorarchaeota archaeon | reverse complement strand
CTACTAGTCCATCTTGGCTATGGATATCTTCACATATCTCTTCGAACGAACGATTTTCAATATGGTCATTCAAGAAGAGCCCAATCACTTCACCATAGTCATTGCACTTGAACTCACAAGCAGGGATGATGAATCGTCCTCCTCTCTCTATAACCTTCAGAGTTGATGCTTTCCAATGTTCTGTCGGAGCGAGACCTCTGAGATTGTTTTTCCTCATGAGTTTGAAGAGGTCTTTCGTGTGATTCATACCATCTTTGGAATGAAATGTATGCATATGCAAGTCAAATGCAGAGAGACGGTCGTCCATCGCAAACACCTATGGTATAATTGGGGGAGGCGGCACAATACTCTGTAGGAAATTGAATAGTATTGTCCAGATAGTTTCGTCTCCAATCCTGAGAATTGTAATAGCAAGCACAGCACCGAATATTAGGAATCCTACAAACATTCCTTTGTCTTTAATCGCAAGGTGTGGCTTTCTACCTATTGGATGGCCAATGAATACGAGAAAGACATACCTGAGGACAAGACCTGCAACCACTGGGACTGTAAGTATAACCGGTTGGGTTTCAAAAAATTCGCCAAAATTTTGGTATACGTAGAGCGTGTAGAATATTACTAGCCATGTTGCTGAAGATGCTACTGCGTGGTTGAGAAATTCATTGTTATATTGAGTAAAGACCTTCTTGTGCTGCGCGGCTTCATCTCCGAGAAGGTATAACTCATTCTTTCTCTTACTAAAACCGAGAACCAATGCAACAAAGAAGACTCCCAGGATCAGCCAAGATGTGAACTCAACACCAATCAGAAATGTGCCTGCTATTGCTCTAATGATAAAACCAATTCCGATAGTTACAACATCAACTACTGCATAATTGCGGAGGAAATAGTTGTAGGCTTGGGAGTTGATGATATACATGATGATCAGTAGGAAAAATGTACTATTGATAAAAGAAAGCGTTATTCCTCCAATCATCAGTCCGGCTCCTATTACAAGTGCCGATTGTCTGGATACATCACCTGAAGGAAGAGGTCGGTTTCTTTTCTCAGGATGAGCTGCATCCTCTTCAACATCCTTGACGTCATTGAAGATATACCCCGCGCTTGAAACTGCACAGAATGCAATGAAGCCCAATATCAAAGGAGGATAGTTTGCAAGATTGAAAATCGCAGGAAGGGGGTCTCTGAAGTCTACGAATAGAATTGGTAGAACGACAAGTAAGTTCTTGTACCACTGATGTGGTCGCATGAGTTTGATATAGTGTTTGAATCCCATCTTTTGTCTCTCCTATTTTTCGCTATACGAGTCCCACAATTCGCCCCACTCTGTTTCTTCAAGGAACCATTTTACCCACTTCTTGCCTTTTAGTGGTAACCATATTCCATCATGATATAATCCCGATAATTGCGTTGGCAACCACATCAGAGGTGAACGGAAGAGAAGTGTTTCCATTCCTGGGAACTTGAGGAATCCTCTGTTCCAGGTAATAACAGGGCTTTTTCCTGGACTCATGTGATGATTGGGCAAATCTTCCCAAGCCTCAAAATCCCCAACAATTTCTATATTCTCGGGATTAGATTCACCTAGCCCAAGCTCAGTTGCAATCTGCAATTTATGGACTCGATTCTGATCTAGACCCATAATTCTGGTCTGAACTGTATCTGCCGCAACCATATCATTCGTAGCTATCATTATGTTTCCAATCTTAGGAACCATTGTTCTTGGTCCTGCACCATCTCCCATCACAGTACCATCGGTTAATACGAATTCGGAGTGTGAAATCGTCTTCTGAAGTAGAAGCAGGTCCACAAGAACCTCATGAATCTTCAGATGCGCAAGATGACGATTCTTTGTGAGGTAAAGACCAAATGAATCCTTCAAGGCTCCAGTCATCTGAGTATGGCCATGAGTGTTATGAAGAATGACACCATTACCTACAAAATTGTTAGTTTCTTCCACACTCAAATCATATAGATATGGTACTTCACACTCAATCTCATCAACACTGACAACATGGTCCCAGGCGATTTCCTCTGATGATAATCTTTTCATCATATCAATCTCCTCAGCAAATTGGTTGTCCGTATCAGCTTTCTGAAAAATCTTGATGAAGTATTGCACTATTGGCCGTGTGGGAACTGTAAGCCCATTTTCAATGTTGTTTGCAGAACTTGCTTTACCAGTGGATTGCTGAGTGAAACCCAATCCGCATCGCACTTTCTTGAATATTTGTGGATTGATTGGAATTGTATCCCAATTGCTTGGTCTTTTGCCTTCAATTCGCCTTTTAGCGAATTGCTCAAGTTTTGCTGCTTTCTTTTTATGGCAGAGGTTAACTGAATTTGAAAAGAAGGTTACATCATCTCCATAGATATCCAAAACATAATACGGGTTAAGCTCGCTTTCAGGAACATTTTTTGCTCGTGACCATATCTCTCGTTTGAATGAAATTACACCAATTCGCAGGAGAAGAGTTTGTAGTTGCTGAATTATCTTCATGCTTTTCGATGTAATATGTACACCATCTTTGACACATGTACCATCACCATCGAAGTACGATGAGATAAACGATTGAATCTCAGAAGTGGGGCACTTGAATAGCAAATCTGGGACTGTCTTTGAACCAGAAACAATAGGCCTAGAAAGACCTAAATCACTCATGAAATTACCAAGTATTTTGCTATCAAAATAATATGATATCTTTTTCTTTTTCACTTGGATTCCGAAAAGAGTTTCGCATAGATGAATGTAATCATCAATGAGATCCTTATTAGTATTTGTCCACCAGAATCGTGTTGTCCCCCCAGAATCTTGAGTATAACCTTCTGCAAGGAAATATCCCATCCATCTCCAGAAATCATCTGTTGTATATTCTGGAACCCTTACCCAATTGATTCCTCTCCTAGAATTTACCCCATATTTGATAAGGATTCTACGAATTGCTTCAACATGTTCTCCCGCGCCTTTTGCAATTTCAGTAGTAGTCTTGCCATGAATATAATCTTCAACAATTTTCTTTTGCTGCTTGCACGAAAACTTGGCTGATTCAACAAATACAATGTCGCTTGTGACAATATTCGGATGATTCAAAGTTGGGATATCGGGTAGCTTCTGACTTCTTCCTTCAACGTGTATTCTTCGTGGAATTGCTATCCTTTCGCCAACATCTATTTCACCGGCTTTCTTCCAACAAGTTGGTGTCAAGAACGGATGTCTTTTAGATACTTTAACGTGCTTGGATGTTCTTGTCTTGACTTCAATCAGTGATGATGGTGAAGGAGTACGCCAAAATTTGCCTGCAACCTTGTCTGTGATTTCAGCAGTCTTAGACAGCGAGATTACTCGATGGTTTGATTTCGCTACAACATCACACTCATCTGTAACCACAACTTCATTCTTTGAGTGGACTTCATCCACTATTTCGCATATCTTCTGAACTGATCCGTCCGCAAGGAAAATCTCTGTTTCAGGATGGCAGCATTTTATCGTTGGAAGATGAATAATGTTGGTGTTGAATATTTCTTTGGGTGCGATAATCTCACCAAAGGTGTCCTCTAAAACTAATGTTTTCCTTGGTAATTTGACATCCACGTAAGTAGCATTGATTAGTGGAAGGAACTTAATCCTGTGTTTCTTTAGGACTGGATACCAGTTGTTTCCATGAGTTCCAGCGTAAATGTTTGTAACAACGGTTTCATTCTCCACTGCAGTTATTGAGCGATTGTCGAATCCATCAGCTATCATTTTTCGTAGGAGTCCATCGAAAATGTATGGATTCGTGGAGCAGGCGGGATAGAATTTTGACCACGAAAGGTTCAGCTTAATAGATGTAGCAACATCTTTTGAAACATGCTTTTGGTACTCTGCATGGTCAAGTAATCGACCAATATCGTCGTATACTGTCTTCGGTGTTGTCTTGACAACTGCAACTTTCACCATAGGAATCATCTCGCCATACATGGAGCCAGCTATTAGCCCCGCATGATACACCGACGTTTCAGATATGCGGACCTTATGAATTTAGTCCAATGTGACAAATCGTACTAGCACGGATAGACTATGTACACCAGATGAGTTCATTCCTCTGGGTCTGGCTCTGAAACTAACAAACCCAAAACCATGTGCATAATCGTTGTGACAATCATCTGTTTGGGGGTGATATGGATCCGGTGATTCAGATGCGTGCGTCGAATCAGAACATCGATAACACTTCGTATTGGTAATCCTTTCCAAGTCTTACAACCTTTGGCCTGACTCGATTCTTATATTCCGAACTGAAAACACTGACAAGCTTTCCATCAAAGAATTGCTTTATACCCTCAGGAAAGACTTGATGGGCACGAAACATTAACTTGATTCCTAGATTCTCTGAAAATTCATCAAATGCTTTTCTGCCAAATGTACGTATCTTCTCCCCTCGAACGTTGTTCCTGAACTTCACATTCGTATCCACTGGGTCATTCCACACTGATTGCATGATGATGTTATCTTCAAAATTCGGATGGTGTCTATCAGGACTCTGAAGGTCTTCCAACGACCGAACTCCTTCTGGAATTCCGCCGTGGCATGAAAAAACGCCATTTTTACTTAGTCCTGCTATTGGAAGAGATTCAAACGCCGAAAGATAGC
>JARGGA010000284.1 GCA_029210805.1 Candidatus Thorarchaeota archaeon | reverse complement strand
ACTGTGATTTTAGAGCTGATGGCAACATGGTGTTCTGCATGTAAATCTCAGATCCCCTTCTTTCAAGATTTAGATACTATTCGTGGCAATGAAATCGTGATAATCGCTTTGAGTGTCGATATAAGTGAGACACCAGCTATGATGGCTGACTACAAAGTAACTGAGGCATTCGATTGGGATTGTGGCGTGGAAGATGAAGGAACATTTTCGGAATATCTTAACGTCAACTTGATTCCGACCATACTGATTATTGATCCTAATGGTCTTCTGAGATGGATGCATGAAGGCACCTGGAATTCACTATCGATGAATAACACCCTCACGTCATTGGGACTCTAATCTATCCAATCAAGTTGTTTCTCTATTGCTCCAAACAAATGTTGTGCCACTCTCGTAGGTTCTGCATTGCTTGCAAGTGGGATTTTCCATTCCTTAGACATTGTAGAAAGAAATCGTGTGCACTCTTTGAAATCAGCGCAGCTATCACAATCACCATGGTGATCGAACCATACTTGAATCCCCATTTTTGAAGAATATGCAATTATTGTTTCAGACTTGTAGGCTGCACAGTATCCTATTCCCATGCCGTGACGGGAACTTATGTGGTGGAGTTGAATTCGATTAATCTGAGCTGTGTGATTGATTAAATCCTCAATCCGTTTCTCGGCGGACCTAAGTGATTTGCTAACGAATGCACGAGTTACTCCCATTTTATCGGCTATGTCTGAGGGGGCAATTCCTTGGCGACGAGCTAGCCAGATTTGCGATTGTTGTTCAGTAGGATAGCGAAGGACAGTCGGACCACTAAAGGGTGGTCTATGTTTCTTATTTGGCATATTCAGTGTGGCTCCATTCAGGTTGCGTGCATATACAACTCTGATTGCAATGAATATAAGTTAACCTCATATTGGCAATTATGTTATTTCTGTTTGAATTGAGGCAAATATTTCCGACTACACTATCATTCATTGTGTTCGATTAACCAGATAGCGGCAATAGTTTATATGCTTTCCAAACAAGGCTTTGACATTGGGTGGTATATTGGGAATCGTGGATGGAGGAGAGAGAGGTTGGAGGGGTGGAGGAGATTCAATTCCGCGTTGTTCGCTTTGGGCGTGATTATTACATTATGCAGTTCTCTCTGTCTTTTTCCGAGTCATCCACCTATTGGGGAGACTGGAGGTAAGTGGGTCCAACAGGATTCTCTTGCCTCCTACACCGCACACTCTCCATTCAATATAACACATTTATCGAATTTTACATCTCTTGGTATTAGTGGTTCTGGGACACATTCTGAGCCCTTCGTGATTGAGAATTTTCACATCATTTCTACGGTCGTCGGTATTTTCATTTCCAATATTGATAGATACTTCGTTATTAGGAACTGCCTAATCGAATCAGATGTCGAACATGCTCTCGGCATCCAGTTGATAAATTGCAGCAATAGCGTCATTGAAGATTCTGCTTTCAATCAGCTTCAAATCGGGATATCATTATTTCTTGTAAACCAGTCTATAATTAGAAACAACACTGTCGATGAGATACAAGATTATGGATGGGGCATTGGAGGCTCGAATCTTACTCATATGGTTTTTGATAAAAATAAAATAAGATCTACCGGTTATAACACTGAAGGAATACCTGTTGAATATGGATGGAATGGAATTAATGCGAAATCCTTTAGCTCACATGTCACATGGGATGATGGTGCATCAATAGGAAATTACTGGGGTGATTGGGATGGTGAAGGGAGCTACGAGATTTCTTTACAGGGCGAGGATAGATATCCACAGATTCTGGTTACATTATTCTCGTTTGATACTCCATTCATGCTTAGCGAGGAATCGATTATTCTAATGTTGACATTCGGTGGCTTGGGCGCTTTCATTCTTGTAGTAGTAGTTCTTTCTCGAAGATTTCTGACAGAATAGAGCAAAAATCGGGTTTTCAATCAGGGTCGCTATTGATTGATGATACCTCACTATTGCTCTCTTCATCATCCAGAATTTCTATGGATTCATATTCCGGTAGGAACGGCCTCTTTAAATCTGCGGGGATAATTCCAAAGATGAATCCACCCCCAATTACGTTGATCAGTGACTGAATGACATTTAGAGGAACAAATGTGAGTGATAGCGACCAAGCCGCACTGCTTTCCATTCCATAGAGCAGAGGTAACAGAATGGCTCCATTTGTGACATACATTCCTATGGCACATGTTATGGTCGCAAAAATTGTGTACAGTGTAATTCTCTTTGTAAAAGGTACCTCTCTGTTTCTAAAAAGCCACCAAGCGATAACAAGCCCCACGATTTTGTAAAACTCTGCAAAGAACTTGAATACTGCTCCAATTGGATTCCCTCTCATCGCAATGATAAGACCTGCCATGCCAGTTCCGGCAACCGCGAATCCACTACCAAAGAATAGAAACACAAGAACAATTGGGATTCCTGTTGGATCAAGCGTGAAGTTGGTTCCTGGGATTTTGAGATCAGTAATACCGATTATTGGTAGGATTTCCAAGGCAATTATCATTGCGAGGAAAATCGCGAATAATGCGATATTCTTGGAATTATATTTCTCGTATGATTTATTCATCGCACCCAAGAACACACCTTCTCTACTTAGCTGAATTAGAAGAAATCGACAATCGAATACAACTGACTCGTAGATAAAAACCACACTATCCAAGTGGCTGGAAAGGCATTCTTCAGGTGCATGTGGAAACACAAGCATCGCTATGTATGGATTCCTTCTATTGATACTTGCCTAACAGACCCTGGAGAGGCAAAATGCGTGAGAAACATTTCTCATCCTCTGAATTGCATTTCTCAAAGCGCTTCTCCTCATTTGAAAATCCGTTAACATTCTGTAACTCCTCTCCAGGGTCACAATCCCTAAGTCTTTTAGCAATAAATAGTACATATTGCAAACCCTTTTCATTTCCATGATACATGCGAACGCAACGGAGAGAGAATTTATGTTTCTAACGCGCATTGAGGAATACCCCCTTGAACAAATGATAGACGTAGCGGCAGGAAGAACGCGCGCTGATATTGTATTGAAGAACGCTCAAGTTGTTAATGTCTTCACAAATGAATTAGTAGAAGGCGATGTTGCCATTCATGGCGGATTCGTTGCTGGTATCGGAAATTACGTTGGGAGCAAAGTCTACAATCTTAAGGGAAAAATAGTAGCTCCCTCCTTCATAGACGGGCATGTACATGTTGAATCTAGCATGGTAATGCCAATTCAATATGCACGTGCCGTAGTTCCGCACGGAACTGGAGCTGTTGTTGCAGACCCCCACGAGATCGCCAACGTTCTAGGAATGGAGGGAATAATGTACATGAGTAAGAGTATGAGAGGTGGTCCTCTTGAATTCTATATCATGCTCCCTTCCTGTGTTCCCTCTACCGATATGGAAACAAACGGTGTCACGCTTGATTTCCTTGATATAAAGCCTCTAATGACTGAGCATTATGTTCTTGGCCTTGCTGAGGCGATGAACTATCCAGGAGTAATATTCAAAGATCCTGAAATACTTGAGAAAATCCAAGTTGCCTTAAAGATGGGCAAAAAAATAGATGGTCATGCACCTGATATTTTCCCCGCTGATTTGAATGCCTATGCTGCAGCAAGAATATCATCTGAGCATGAATGCAGAACACTCGAAGAAGCAAAACAGAAAATAAGTGTGGGAATGCATATCCATATTCGAGAAGGTTCGACCGCAAAGAACCTGAAGAATCTTGTGGGTATCGTAACTCCGAGTACAGCAATATTTTGCAGTTTCGTCACTGATGACCGTAATACATTGGATCTGATCACAAAGGGGCATATCGATAGTATGGTACGCGACGCAATATCATATGGTCTAGATCCTCTTCTGGCAATCAAAGCCGCGACACTCTCAACAGCTAATCACTATGGACTCCAATATACTGGTGCCGTCGCACCTGGCTATAATGCCGATTTAGTAGTGCTCGACTCAATAGAAAGAATTGGGGTTGAAATGGTCTTCAAGCAAGGTACACTTGTGGCAAAGGATGGAAAACTGGTCAGTGAATTTGGCGTGCAGGAACAACCGCGCCTTCGAAGATCGGTAAATATCCAATACCTCGAACCAGAGGATTTTCAGGTTAAACCCCGAGGCGACCATATGAATGTAATCGGAATAGTTCCTGATCAGATTATTACAGAGCGTCTTATTGAAGAAACCAAAGTCGTAGATGGTCTAGTGGTTCCTGATATTGACCGGGATATTGCGAAGATAGCAATAATAGAGCGTCATAATGCAACTCCCCCCAATAGTGTTGGATTTGTAAAGGGTTTGGGAATCAAAGAAGGAGCAATGGTTTCTTCTATTGCTCATGATAGCCACAATATTGTAGGCGTTACAACTAATGATGAGGACCTCATTGCTGCTGCGGTTCAGATTGTGAGAATGCAGGGCGGTATTGCCGTTGTTAGAGATGGAGAAGTGCTTTCTTCCCTTCCCCTACCAATTGCAGGTTTGATGTCAGATAAGCCAATTGAGCATGTAAGCGAGAAGATTATTGATCTCAAGAATGCCGCAAAGAAAATCGGTAGTATTCTCGAGGAACCTTTCATGGCTATGGCCTTTCTTTCTCTTCCAGTGATACCTAAATT
>JARGGA010000283.1 GCA_029210805.1 Candidatus Thorarchaeota archaeon | reverse complement strand
TTGGGCTTTCGGACGCGCACGTCGATTAGTTACTCTACGAGTAACCGCTCTAGTCCACAGACCTAGTCCTCTCACAGAGTGCAATGACTTTGTGAGCGTAAGCATGCGTGCTGCGATATTGGTACTACCATTCCTGTCAGCATTGATTTTGTGTCCACAAGATGGACAGCAGAAGTAATTCTGCTTGGGCCTTGTACCTTTGTTCCCACACTTCCAACACATGATAGAGGTCCACGCCTCAGGAACAGCTCGAAATCGAGCATTCTTTCCATCAATCTTCCAACCAAGCTGCGCTAGCCCATGTTGTAGGCTGTTGGTTACTCTGGCAAAGGCCCAAGAATGTATCATTCCCCTGAACCTCCGTCCCTGGTAGCTTCCACGCTTTGCATGCATTCGTATATTCTTCAGGCGTCCAATGGCGACATAGAGTGTATACTTCTTGGATAATTCGAAAATATAGTCTAAGAGTTGACGAACTAGAACTCGGTCATATTCACGAGCAATATTCTCTCTCTTAGACCGCAACTGACGGAGTCTTTTCGACACTCTATCGTCAGTTCGTCCATCTTTCTGCCGACGATATAACTCGCTTTGTAGATTTGCTACAAGCTTGTCGTACTTCTTGATAGTATTGATTTTCTCTGTCTGTTTGAAGTATCGTGTTTCTCGGGTCTTCTCGGGAGTGAGAAGCGTTGAGCATGCTGCTTTCTCAATACCTAAGTCAATACCAATAATAGCTACCGGAAGGCCCTTTTCAGGGGATTCAGCGGTAGAAATTCGAATTGCAAGCGCTACCCACCATTTGTGTTCATTGTCTGTGAATATTTGTAGTGCTTTCACATTGCCACGATTTATTTGATTAAGATGGAATGGCGATACCTTTAGAGGAATCACCAACCTATCATGGCGAACTCGGTTCTCTGATACAGAATCTAGAGAGTCTCTGATCTCTATCCACCACCGAGAGGATTTGGTTATCTTCTCAACGAGTTTGAACCGCTGGATAAAGGTCCATCTGGGTATTCTCCGAGTGCCATCGATAGAAGCAGGTCGTGAAACACTCATTCCTTTCTTCGCTCTTAGTTTGAGATAGCTTTCATACAATGCAACAGCAGTTTGTCTACACTCTTGCAGTTCGTTTGTGGAGATTCGGGGGAATCGGATCTTTAAATCATGCGGAACACTAGTTCTTTGGTGGGAACCAGATTTTACTTTAATCGCAGTCATACATAACTGATCCAGCTTGCCATCGTCTACTCTATCTCTGTTTCTACCTACTAGCAATGTGTCTTCATATTGTTCAATTATACCAAGAAATGCACGAATCACTCTAGTGTCTCTTCCAA
The DNA here is from genome assembly GCA_029210805.1 of Candidatus Thorarchaeota archaeon. Taxonomy (GTDB): domain Archaea; phylum Asgardarchaeota; class Thorarchaeia; order Thorarchaeales; family Thorarchaeaceae; genus MP5-2226. Next base: position 3,307 of record JARGGA010000283.1, on the reverse strand, counting down.
CGATTTGCCTAAGCCTCTGCCTAGCCCTCTCGGTCATTGCTCGAAAATTGATAGGAATCTTCACCGAGATTGTCACACCTTTGGATCGGACCATTATCATTCGCCTTCGAATATAAATTTCTGACTTAATTTCTGGTCAGTTGGGTTCCCTCCCTTTCTTGTTCAGAAGTAGGCTTTTGAACTCGTATAACATTTCCATTTGTGTATCATCTTCATGGTAACGTTTTTATCCCATTCAAGTTCCAGACAGCAAAGCGTGCTGGACACAATAGGGCCCGTGGCATAGACTGGTTATTGCGCCGCTCTGATAAGGCGGATGTCCGGAGTTCAAAAGCTGCTGTGATTTCCATGGCAACTGATATTCTCCGCGGGCCCACCATTTTCCTTCAATTCTGTATCTCGATTTTGAAATCTGAGCTTCTTTCATAGTAAATCCTATATTAAGTCTGGAAATTTGTGATCCTGAAGGGAGCGTATTGAAGGTGTGTGAAGGTATTGGAGAAAATTTATCTATACATCGAAAGCAACAAAGTTAGAATGTCTGCTATGGAAATAGACTCAGCCGGTGCATCACGTCGACAACCCTACCACAATGGGCCATATGGGACACCAGGTGAAACAGGTAGAATGTTCAATAATGAGCAGATGATTCTCATCGATGCAGTTAGTCGCACTGCAGATAAATCGGGTCTAGACTTCGAGGTTATTGACATAGGAACATGGGGGTTTGTAAAGAAACTAACTTCCGAATAAGGCACCGCCCACTCATCCCATTCGATGCCCGGCCTCATTGTGAGAAGATGCTCTAATGTCATAGCCTGCTTTCTTTCATCGATATTATCGAATGTTCTATCCGGGAAGAAATCCAGCACTTTCTGGCTTACATTATCGAGAAAACCCTGTTGCATTGCAACTCCTACTAGGATTGATGTCACACTCTTGGTAGCAGAGTACAGGACATGGGTTGTGTTGCTAGAAAATGTGTTTGAAAAATACTCTTCAGCAACAATGTAACCCTCCTTCACGATGATCATTGAGTGCACCCTCATGTCTTCATCATATACTCTGGAAATCATTTCGTCTAGTTTTGTCGAATTCATTCCCTTACTTTCAGGAGTTGCAAATTGTCATTCATCAGTTGGCCAACAGTCAATAGTACTCGATTGTGCGGAAACCATCTGAATGGGACTTGAAACTATCACCACACCGAGTATGAGCCCTGCAATTAGCATGGTCTGAAAAGGCGATGATATTCGACTAGCCTGCATAACCCGAACATGATTGTGTGATATAACTAATGCTTCCTCTTGACGCAACGGCTGCTATCTATACTCTCTTCCTCTTTCAGATTTGACCTAGAATATCCGCAATCCAATTCTTCAGAGTGTCATTTGCAGGCATTCGCTCAAACCAATCTGCATTATTATGGAATCCTTCATGCCTAAAGGTAACTAAATCCTCCATTCCTGCTGGTCGATTGTCGGTGATATCCTCTGTAAACAGGTGAAGTGGATAGTTGTAGGTATTCGGAAACTCTTGTAGTTCTTCAGTCGGTATAGTAGAAAGAATCACTCCTGAAAGAATAGCCTAGTGGATGAATACCGCATAGCGTTCATCTTTTTGGTAGAACTTCAGGAAGGCTGGTTCTTGATACACTTTGAAGAAAACGTCATGATATCTTTGGAATAGATGCTTTTCAGGTCGTATTGCTAGTGTTCCCGCATTGAAGTAGGGACGAATCTCTTCATTATCGATATGAGTCGTCATGGAAAAAATGCGCTCTTCAGGGACGTTACATACCTCAAAAACAAGCCTCCAAAATGCATCGATTGGCTCTTTGTACCGTGAACCTACCAGAATGTGGTGAACGGGTCTGTAGCCTAGACTCTTCGCATCAGGAAGAATGAAATCCTTGGGTTCATTGATCATTAGCCCGTTTGTGTTAAGCCACAGAAGTAATTCCGTGTTTCCCAGTGCCTTGGATTCTGCAAGTGACTTTGCAATAACCTGTGCTGTAAAGGGAACCTGCATACCTTCAGTTTTTGCATCGAATGGAATTAATTCAACTTTGAGAGAAATCAGCTTGTTCTTGGCAGAATCGCTGAATTCCCTACCTATTTTCGGAATAAAATACCAGATTGGTGCCTGAGATACTAATCCTGCATAGGTTCGAATACTCTCTGCTAGAAGCACCGCATCTTTCTCACCCGATTCTGTAGGGTATGCGATTGAGGTGAAGGCGACCCTCTTATTGTCCTCTTGAGATACGGTCATGTATTGAATCACAAAGAAAAACGAACATAATACTCGTCTTGTACGCAAGTTTGGCTCAATAGAAATTATTATGCTCTAAGGTGGGATTACTTGGCTATCTGTAAATAGGTGATTGTGACTTGCCCGACGATAAAGAGAAGAAATCCTTTGATTTTGAAGCACTTGCAAGAAATCTTGAGAGTAGTTTAGGTGGTCCATCTGATGATCCTTTGGCTAATGGTGAAATCAAAGACATAACCAATGGTGAAGTTATTGACCAAATTCGTGTATCAAAGACATCTGTTGTCAGTTTTTACCGTGATGAATGTCCCTTCTGCGAACGTCTGGTGCTACTATTGGACGAATTGGCTGAGGCCTACAAGTCGAAAGTATTCTTTGCGAAGGTCAATGTTGACAAATCTGCTAATGCCCGTTCTGAATTCGATGTACTTGGAGTTCCCCTGGTGATTGCATTCAAGAAAGGTATGCCTGTGGGTAGGGTTGAGGGTTTACGGTCTACAGATGAATACGATACTTGGATTGAGAGTATTCACGAGGGACTTCGACCAATGGGAATGGAAGAAGGTCCTAGCACACGTATTCCATAGCATAGCGTTAATGGCGAGTCTTTAGTTGGACTGATTGCCGAAAGCGCTCAGGTGGTACAACAATTGACCGATAATCGCATACCTATTGTTCACAGTATTGAAGAAATTGAAGATTCAATGGCACGAGAACGTCTTGACGGTTTAATCAAAGAACCACATGTGAAGGGCGTTATGCTCTGGGGTAGTCGTGCAACGGGGTTTGGCGCCCTAGATACAGATTGGGATGCGCTCATTTACGTCACTGATGAATATTATCAGGGCCTCGAACTCAAAGATACCATCTGGCTCGAACATGACGAATCTGTAGAACCCAAGCGACTTGTCATTGATTTTTCACCGGTTTCTGATGCATGGTTCAAGCAGCAGTTGGAATCACCTCTCGACATAGACCATTTTCCATACGAGGAGGGTTGGTAACAGCTGCTAAAAACCCGGACAAACCTGGA
>JARGGA010000282.1 GCA_029210805.1 Candidatus Thorarchaeota archaeon | reverse complement strand
CGACCAACGAATTTGATCGTTACGGAATTTGCATTAAACACTTTGTCGCAAGTGATGACAACAAATCCTTCTACAATTTCACCAGTTACGTAATCTCTTTTTGGAAGAGTAATCTTAACCCTCCTCACAATCCCCTCTCCTATTTATTCAAAACTGAATCCAAAGGAATCCTCTTCTGACGAAGCTACGCTGGATTTCTTACAGTGCATGACAACAATTGGTATCTCGACCTGTTTATCGAATCTCAGAGCGATGTCAATTACTACTTTAACAGCCGGAATAACTGTGATTAGTGGACCCTCGTATGATACAGGCATTTCTGGGTGAGTTAGGATTTCTACATTCATCCAACTGCCGCGAACCAGCTCAATTTCATCGGTGAATTGGGAATCGAGTATCTGATGGAGTTTTGATTTATTCCCCTTTGCAGTTACATGTTCAGTGGCGATAAAATCTACTCTTACTCCACGCATATTGATATCTCTGTCAACTCGATACTTTAGCCTAATCGGCTCACCAAGGCATATCTCTGTGTTCTCGATCTCGACGTCAAGTACAGAAACACCATCATCCATCTCACTTGATGTCACCAACTTCGGATTGACGCCTCCAGTTGAACCTCTTACACATAATAGCACTTCATCCTTAGGGTCTCGTGCCCATGACACCTCGATTTTGGCATTAAGCGTGTACTCTATTTCTCCTCGCTCCCCATCATAACTAGTTGGTACATTTTCTGGAATGGAAAAAGAAAATGGTACACGTATCTCCCCGTATTGCATGGTCCCAGGCTGCATTAGATCGATTCGTTCTTGTAAATGAAAATGTTCTTCCTTGTATACGTGAGTATGTTTACCTACTTGTTTGACAACAGTAGTGTGTTCTCTTCCTTCAAGAGAAATATACATCGCGTTGAAATCAAAATCTTTGTCGCACATGATTTCAACAGTACCTGTAACTGTATCGCCTGCAACATAATTTGTTCTATCAGGGTAGATTGTTATCTTCCGCAATTGACTCTCTCTCCTATACCCTATGGGAATTTTTGTATGAAGGCTTTTGATGTTTTCCACTTCTTCAATGAGGTATCGATGCCTTCATTTGCATCTTATTCTTTGAGGCAGTGAATCACAATGGACTTCATGGAGATTATCAAAGGACGGAGAAGTATTCGGAAATACTTGCCAACGGAAGTTGAGACTGGGAAAATCAAAACCATCTTAGAAGCCGGACAATGGGCTCCTTCTGCTTCAAATAAACAACCTTGGCATTTCATAGTAATACGGGATAGTGCGATGAGAAACCATTTGGCTGAAGAGCATCCCTATGGTAAATTTATGGCTGAATCACCAGTAGTAATTGTTGTACTTGGAGATTCAGAGAAGCATCCAAGATATCATTTAGCAGATCCACATAATGCTGTTCAAAACATGATTCTTACTGCATATCGACTTGGGCTTGGAACATGTTGGATGGGGGTCCGCGACACCTCTGTAGAACCACTTTTCAGAGAACTGCTAAAAGTCCCTGAGAAATACAGAATCATTTGTTCTATTTCTGTAGGCTATCATGAGATGCAGGCTACACGTAGACGTGAGCCATTGGAAAGCATGGTTTCCTACGAAGTATTTGGAAAATAGGATTTGTACTCTGAGGATGGGATTGAAATTATGGCTGGGGAAACTGATCTTGCAGAGCTTGTTCGCGCGATGAAACCCAAAATGCGTCAAATCGAGCTTGTGTTTTGTACGATTCCGTGGAAGGATCTACCAGAGATACCACTTGACCCCCTTTTACTTTTCAAGGAATTGGAAGGGGTCACTATGGTTATGCCAAAGCGCGAAGCGAAGTCACTAGGTCTACCCACTGAAACCACATGGTCATGGATAGAACTTACTGTTCACTCCAGTTTGAATGCAGTAGGTTTTCTCTCTATCATATCTAAGACGTTGGCTGATGCAGGTATAAGTCTGAATGTTATTTCGGCTTATTATCATGATCATCTTTTCGTTCCGGATGATAGAGCGAAGGAAGCCATTAAGGTACTTGAGAAACTAAGCAAGGAAGGAATCTAGAGCGATACTACTACATCCTTTGCTCTTTTCCCTGACATATAATCGATATCAATTCTGCCAATGTTCACTTTCTGAATGGACTTCTCTTTGAACTGCTCCTCGATTACATTAGCAGGACTCGGTTCCAATTGATTGACCATTACAGTTAGAGCATGCTTCTTTTCTTCGAAATCTGTTAGAAATGTCACGTGTCCACGGAATTGAGCAGTTTCAAAGAGATGATCGCATTTTCCATCAGCATATCCATGGTCTACTATTACCTGTCCCCACACGAGGTTGTTTTCTTTTAGGATGTCTATTTTCTTTCCCTCTTGAGCACAATGGAAGTAGAGACAATTTTCTTTTGTATCGTATCCGTGACTGAGCGTAACTAGATAGGGTTCATTTTCACTACACATGGATACAGTAACATACTTCGTATTCAAGAGAATACGCTGCAACTCTTCAGTACTCTCAATCACTTTCTCCTTGCGTCTGATTCCTCTCATAATGGGGTTCCTCGTCAGTTAAAGGATTACCAACGTCCATTTTGCTCTTTTGTTTCATCCAAAGAGACCTGCCCCCAAGGACATCAAGAATAACAGTCAATGCAATTCCTGAATAAATGAATGACGAATATTATTCAGGAGTTGTAATCATCTTCCAATGACTTTTTCAGTAAGAAACTTTGCATTAACTTTGAAAATAGATACTGGGTGGAGTAAATGAACCTACATCTTGGCACTTCATATTATTCTGGGTGCACCATTCCATTACCGGAATTCATTGAGATGTGTAATGACCTGAGTTTGGAGTATATTGAAATTCAACTTGAACCCCCCTTTTTACCCTCTGATATGAATCCAAAACAAAGAGAAGCTCTTAGGGATACTCTTTCTCCAAGCGGCCTTGAATGTACGTTACACGCTCCATATGATGATGTGAACCTTTCAAGCCTAAAAGAACCCATTAGAAAGGCATCCCTTGATATCATGAAAGATTGTATCGACATCGCAGGAGAGTTGTCATCGCGTATACTTGTCATTCATGCAGGGGCATGTCCTGCCAATCAGCTTGCTCGACATGAAGACGCCATTCAACGATTTCGGGCCAGTCTTCTAGAGCTTGCAATGTATGCACATGATCAGAGCATTAAGATTGGTGTTGAAAACAAGCAGACCGGACTCGATCGTGAGATAATTCTCTATCCCGATGAGCATTTTGAAATTGTTCAGGAATACAGCGATTTTGATGTTGGTGCTGTGCTTGATGTTGGTCATGCTAATACCGCAGGAATTGATCTGCCTCAATATGTGAAATTACTTGAACCTCATCTCATAGAAATGCATATTCATGACAATGATGGTGTAAATGATTCACATCAGGGTCTAGGAGAAGGAACTGCAGATATTGATGGCATTGTACAAGCCCTACTTTCATCCGACTTTTCAGGTCCTACAATACTGGAACTTGATTCACGTGAGTCATTGGAAAAAGCCATTACCAAGCTGAAATACCTCGGCGCGTAGGATGTAGCAATCATTCTATAGGTTATCTTTTTGAATCCATTGTTCACTTCCAACAAGTATGATTTCTCTGTCAGACGTCCAAGCAGCCCAGTTGCGAATCAAGAACCATGTCATACGAACATCAGTAATGACTTCTTCAACGGTCGATGGAATGTTGGAGTGTAATGTGTTTTTCAAATGTGAGAATTTTCAGCGGGTGGGTGCCTTCAAATTCAGGGGGGCATTAAACACCGTTTCTTTGTTGTCTGACGAAGAAAAATCGAGAGGGGTTGTTACACATTCATCGGGAAATCATGCACAGGCTCTGTCCTTGGCGGCATCAATGCTTGGGGTGAAGGCAACAATAGTTATGCCAAAGAATTCTCCAACTGTTAAGGTCAATGCGACAAGGGGATATGGTTCTGAAATTGTCTTCTGCGAGAATAATCCAGAAAGTCGAGTTGAAACTTGCACGAAACTGATAGACGAATATGGCTATACACTTGTACATCCCTACAACGATGAACGAATCATTGCTGGAGCTGGCACTGCAGCTCTCGAATTGCTGACTGATTATGGTCCACTTGATGTGGTTATGGCTCCTGTCGGGGGAGGAGGTCTCTTGAGTGGTACCTCTGTAGCAACTAAAGGGATTTCATCTCTAACAAAAGTAATTGGAGGAGAACCTGAGAACGCAGATGATGCATTCAGGTCTTTTAGAGATGGTGTAATCTATCCCAGCATCAGACCCAATACAATTGCGGATGGATTGCGCACCAACCTTGGAGATATCACATTCTCAGTCATAAGAGCAAATGTAGACCGGATTGTAACTGTATCAGAAGAAGAGATTCTATCGGCTATGAAGATTCTATGGGAGCGGATGAAGCTTGTTGTAGAACCTTCAGGAGCAGTTTCTCTGGCAGCAGCGATAAAGATCAAGAATGAACTGAAGGGACTTCGTGTTGGTATCATTATCAGTGGTGGCAATGTAGATTTAGAGAAATTCTTTGCTGAATTTGAGGTGGCTCAATAATCTATCGAGTGTATTACATTCGGACAACTCTCAGGGCTGAAGGAGTACATGCGAATGGGTTTTTACCTTGGAGAATT
>JARGGA010000281.1 GCA_029210805.1 Candidatus Thorarchaeota archaeon | reverse complement strand
GCAGTAGTGAGGATTATGTGGCCAACAAAAACTAGGTTGAATGGGTAAGTCAGATAAACTGTCCAGTAACCAAACAAAAGTGGCCAGTGTAAGAAAGGAAGGGAAATCAATAAACCTATACCTAGTACCTTTTCACTCATTGCTAAGAATCCTGCATCCCAAAAGAGGTTCAGCGGAGTATTTTGAATCTTCTTCATGATATTCACTTTATCTTGTGTTTTGTGTCACTAGGATAGCAACCACAACACATCATATGCAGAAACATACCTACCAATATGGATAAATATATCGGTGTGGATATAACGGTGTGGATAATATTTGTGAGATACATTCAATTCTTAACTATAGAAGGTGTTTAAATGAACCGACACACAAAACCTAATCATTCAGCTCACAAGAAACATCATAATGGGCAGAGTCACCATGAGATGATGGCAAAGGACTTTCGGAAACGATTCATCATATCAATGATTTTCACTCCTCCGGTTGTATTGCTTTCGCCCCTAGTACAATCGCTACTTGGATTTGATTTCCTTTCCTTTCCAGGTGATATCTATGCACTGTTTATTCTCGCAACAGTGGTCTATCTATTTGGCGGCTACCCCTTCCTAAAAGGACTTGTTCAAGAAGTCAAGAAACGACAACTTGGGATGATGACGCTTATTGCTGTAGCAATCTCAGTCGCCTATTTCTATAGCAGTGCAGTAGTCTTTGGACTTGAGGGTACTATGTTCTTCTGGGAACTTGTGACTCTCATTGATATTATGCTGATCGGACACTGGATTGAGATGCGATCCGTAATGGGTGCATCTCGAGCATTAGAAGAGCTTGTCAAACTAATGCCAGCAATTGCACATGTGATGAAGTCAGATGGGTCAACAGAGGAGGTTCCAACCTCTGATTTGAGAAATGGTGACAAAGTTCTTGTCAAACCTGGAGAACGGGTTCCTTCGGATGGAATTGTCATCGAGGGTCTTACAAGTATGAATGAATCCATGATAACTGGAGAATCAAAGCCAGTGGACAAACAACTCAGTGACTCAGTAATTGGAGGTGCAATTAATGGCGAGGGTAGTGTGGTTATCGAAATCACAAAGACAGGGAGTGAAACGTATCTCGCACAAGTAATTGATTTGGTTCGGGAGGCACAAGAGAGTCGTTCTAGAACACAAGATTTGGCAAATCGAGCCGCGTTCGTCCTTACTGTGATAGCTCTAGTTGTAGGTTCAGTCACTTTGACCGGCTGGCTTGTATTAGGTCAAGATGTTCAGTTTGGGATAGAACGAGCTGTGACTGTGATGGTGATAACATGCCCACATGCCCTAGGTCTAGCTGTTCCATTGGTTGTTTCCACTTCAACATCAATCTCTGCCAAGAATGGCCTTCTAATTAGAGACAGAGCAGCATTCGAACGAGCACGTGAATTACAGGCTATTGTTTTTGATAAGACGGGGACTCTAACAGAGGGTGAGTTTTCAGTCACTGACGTGGTTTCGCTCAGCAAGATGGACGAGTCACAAATTCTAGAACTAGCAGCATCATTAGAAGTTCATTCCGAACATCCAATAGCGAGGGGAGTTGTTCGAGGTGCAAAAGAGAGAGAAATTTCCCTCAAATCAGCATCTGATTTCAAAGCAATTTCAGGTAAAGGTGCCACTGGTATAGTGGACAGTCAAACTGTATCTGTTGTGAGCCCAGGTTTCTTGGATGAACAAGGAATCCTATCAGAAAGCGTTTCTCTTGACGAATTAGCTCAGAAGGGACACACAGTTGTCTATGTACTCGTCAACGAAGAGCTTGTAGGCGCTTTAGCTTTGGCTGATGTGATCCGAAGCGAGTCGAAGGAAGCAATTACTCGTCTGAAAAGTATGGGAATCCAAGCAATGATGCTTACAGGGGATAATCGACATGTTGCGAAATGGGTGGCTGAGGAACTTGAGCTGGATGACTACTTTGCTGAAGTACTTCCACATGAGAAATCAGCTAAGATACGAGAAATCCAAAATCGTGGATTAACAGTCGCGATGGTTGGTGATGGAGTGAATGATGCACCTGCTCTCGCCCAGGCTGATATTGGGATAGCAATCGGAGCTGGTACTGATGTGGCTGTGGAAACAGCAGACATTGTCTTGGTCAGAAACGATCCTCTCGATGCTGTATCAATTCTTGGACTCTCGAAAGCCACCTATAGTAAGATGGTTCAAAATCTCATTTGGGCTACTGGATATAATGCAGCCGCAATCCCGTTAGCTGCTGGTGTCCTATTTTCAGCAGGTGTTCTCCTAAGTCCAGCTGTGGGTGCAGTACTCATGTCTCTGAGTACAGTGATTGTGGCGATTAATGCTAGATTACTCAAGGTAAAGAGAGATTTGATTGAAGGAAGAGATAGATGAATGAGTGAATATTCCAAAGATGAGATATCTATAAGAACATGTCCGCAGGGATTGAAAAAAGGCCTTGACTCGTACAAGAATTGGGATATTAATGCAGTTCAAACGACGAGGTTTTCGAATGAATGAAATACAAGATAATACAGTTGACACTCAAGATGAAATGAGTGGGATTCTCTCAGATTTCTCTCAATTCTATATTCTACTTTTGTTAAGTGAAGGGCCCAAACATGGTTATGGATTAATTAAAGAGTTCAGGAACAGGACACGAAAGACACTGAGTGCTGGAACTGTTTATCCATTTCTTCGAAAATTGGAAGAGAGAGAATTGATATCAAAGGTGGACATGTCTGGTGGAAAGAGATCAAAGCTTGTCTACTCACTCACTGTTGAAGGCAGGAAATTTACAGACAGGTTGTTTCAAAGATTCGCATCAATGACCGCATCTGCAATTGAACCAAGTCTTGACGTATGTGTGAGTTGTGGTGTGCGTATCTATGAAGGTGGCTATCACGAAGAAATCAAGGGTCAGCTCCTAGCTTTCTGTTGTTCGCATTGTGCTGCTGCATTCAAACGCCAACAATAGTGGGGGGTGTAGCTGTGGAGTTCACTATTCTCATCCCAAACCTTGCAATCCGATAGAGGTTAGGTCATAGTAGACATAGTCGAACCTCGAGGAGTGGTATCTTTAATATGGTGATGATTCACAAAAGGTAGCCAAACTTGCAGCGATGAGAAAATTCGAGAAATCCCAGTCAAGATAGAGCCCAACAAATGTTGGAGATGCGGAATGGATATTCCAGTTACTGAAGATAGATGCATGAATTCTCACGCTCCTGTATCAGGCAAAACACTTCAGGAGGATGTGAGGGAGAAAGGAGAGCTTGAAAGCCTGAAGTTCGAATTGAGGAATATTGAAACACTACTCTCTGTTCTGGTAGAGGCACTTGCAGAAGATCCATTGCTTAAGAGAAGAATAGGTCAAATAGCTGGAAAGGGAATCCCGCTTTTTGCTGATCTACTTGATCAATCCAAATAATAGTCACTCCGGCTCAAACTCAAAGACGACACTACAATGCAATGCATTATCCCCAACAATATTAATATCCCAGGTAGGAGTTTAGCAAATTAATCGTGTAGGAGATGATATTCAATGCAAGATGTAACAACTATAGCTACAATAGGATCTTTCATTATTGCATTTCTTGTTGCAGTGTGGGGAGTGTATCAGTATCTCAAGAAGAGGAACGTAATAATAGATGATGAAGAATCTGAACATAATTGGCAAGGTGGGAAAGGTGAATTTATTGTAAGATTTAAAATAGAAAACAATCAACAAAGAGAGATTTCTATCAACAATGTCCGTCTTTTTCGAAACCATGTTGAAATGAGATCAGCTCCATTCACATTTGAACTGAATCCCATAATTCGGATGAATTCTGGAGAACGTAGAGACCTATCTTACAGGTTCATTGAACCGGAAGGAAGAAGTCTTGGGTCATCTCGCACTATATCTCTAAAAAAAGTAGTTGAATGGAATGGGTCATCAATATCAAAAGAAGTAGAATCAAAACTACAAGGCTCTTATTAACAATAAGATATTTAATCGGATTGTACGACAATATATCGAAATGACTAGCAAGAAACATACTGTGTACATCGCCACTGTGGGGAGCAGCATCGAGCCAGTTCAAAGGGGAATACTCTATACAGCTCCTGATATTGCATATCTTCTCTATGGATCAAGTCCAAAACTCAAGGAGAGAAATCCAGAGCTTGTGGCACAGAAGGTCAAAGAAAATGCAAAGCCCTTTGGTCTGACGAAATGCTATCTCAGAGAGATTGACGCATTCTCTCTTGAGAGTGTCATGACCGAGTTCATTAGAATCTGGCAGAAGCATATGAATGATAATATCATTGCCAATATGACAGGAGGAACCAACATCATGGCTTCTGCTTGTCTCCTCGCAGGTTTCACAGCATCAGCGGAGGTCATCTATGTGAAAGAAGTACAGGAAGGAGAAGAGATTCCGCTTGATGAACAGGTCATTGTGCTCCCAACTCCGAAGATTCCGCTGACCAGTCTGACCGAGGAACAACAGGAAATCCTTAGGATGTTACTCAAAGAGACTGAAGCTGGTGCCGTGGTTCTTGAAAAGGCAAATAGTAGGATTGCTGATCAGATGAAAGTTACAGCTCAAACAATCTCACATCATCTGAAACGAATGGAAACGAGAGGTTTGATTTTGAGAGAGAAAGAGGGGAGGAAATTGAATGTTGAACTGAC
>JARGGA010000280.1 GCA_029210805.1 Candidatus Thorarchaeota archaeon | reverse complement strand
TCATTAAAGGGAAGTCCAACTTTGTATAGGTTTCTTGCAGCTGTTGGCAACCCTAATAGATGCGGGTTTTGTACAAGACGTAACGATGAATCAATGGGTGAAGGAGATTAGCTGATCTTTGATAGATAGAAAAAAGAAATGAGAGAGCTGGATTTTCCAACTCTCAGAATCATTTTATTTCATTGTATTAACCCAGTCATAGACTGGTTGACAGAGCTTTTTCATTCGCTCCATTTCAGGAGAATTGCCAACTATTGGTTTTTAATCACCGGGTGCTAAACAATAATCTCAAAGACTTCAGATACTATTTGTTCAACAGCTTGAGTGGCCTGATGATTTACCAAACCAGATTCAACTGTGCTTTCAAGAGCATGCCACAGGTCATTGTCGGACCTTAGAGCCTCGATTAGTCGGTCAACCTTCTTCAGAGCCGCATATGACTCTCCTTTGAATACGTAGCAGAAGAGAAATGGTACGATTGCCCTGAAGAGCATAATGTAATCGCCAATCTTGATACGGTCCAAAGGAAGAGAGAATACTTCATCACTAAAACTAGTTATAGCACTCAGGAATCCGCTTACAAGTGATTCATCGGATTTGAAACTAGTCTGGAACTCCATGGAAACCAAGCAGATACCTCCGTGAGCGGATACCAACATGAATTGGATTGGGTCATCCAAATCTTCCTTCGGAGCCCCTGCTTCCTGAATCATTGCCATTCGTTCCACCCGTTCATCAATTTGGGCAAAGTTAACTCTCTCAGCCATGGGAGCTCTGGTCATGGTGAGTTCAGTCCATGTTTCCTCATTCTTTAGTAACTCATCAAATTCGCCTGAAATTCGGCGAGCTAATTGATGCAGTCCCTTCTCATCAGCAATTAGCTGAGCTTGTGTCAAGAGTCGCTTGGCATTTTCATAGTCGAACTCTAACAGGGATATCTGTGATTGTAGACAATACGTTTCGGCTCTCAACCAGAATGAACCTTGACTGGTGGCGATTTCAAGTGCCATCTCAGCATAGTTTTTGATGGTTCTCATGATTTCTTCGTCGCCGGAGGTCTGAAGCTTTTCTATTAGAAGGTCGCTTAGACTGAGTAGAGATAGGAAGGTAATCTCGAAGTAGGTAATCTTTTCATTCACAATTTGCTCGAATAGTTCCTGTGCATCTTGATGAAATTCCTGAGAGCTTGCTTTAAGCCAGAGTGCCTTTGCTACGCGAAAATGTTGATTGACAAGGAGGTTGTCGATTTCTTTATCAATACATTGCATTTCACTGATGAATCCCTCTGCTTTACTCAGTAATCCTTGAGCTATTGCTATTACAATTGCAGCGTATAATGCTCTTGCAAGATAGACATTACGTCCAATATCCTTGAACATCGTTACAGCTTCGTCAAGATAGGCAGCCGCTTCTTCAAGTCGCCCTCTTTGATAGAGAATGATTCCTATAGTTGTTATCGCGCCAGCAAGATTGGGAGTATACCCTATCTCCTCAGAGATAATTTTGGATCTTGAAACATATTCCAAAGCCTGATCCAGATTCCCAATGACTCTATATGCACTACCTATGTTGTGCAACGCCGCACTCGCGCCCTTTCTATTACCCAACTCCTCCAACAGGATAGCACTCTGTGAGTATATCTGAATAGCTACCTCTAAATCCCCTTTATGCAAAGTATTAAGACCCTGAATAGAAAGGATAGACGCAAGTCTTGCCATGTTCTCACGTGAAGTAAAATCAGTACTTTTGAGATTGCTCTCTGCTTTTTTACACTGTTCAAGACTTTCATCGATTTGACCAAGGGCACTAAAGGCAAATGCTTTTGTCACAATTGCATCAAGAAGCGCTTCCTCGCACTCAGAGTCATCGCAGTGCGTCTCCAGAACAATGTCAGCGAGTTCGAGACCTTTTCGATATTCTCCAGTCCGAGCTAGACACATACTTCTCCAAGCGTCTATTCTAGATTTGTGAATACCTGCGTCCATAAGATAGTCCTGATCGATTGTATCTATCAGTTCAAGAGCTTCTTTTCCCGTTCCAAGTATGACAAGTTCCTTGATTTCATCAACAAGTTTCTTTGTCTTTATTGCGAGGAATTTATCTCTCATACTCATAGGCGGCACACCCTTTCAGTTCAGCAGCAAAGAGAAACGAAGAGAATCTGCAAGGGCTCCTTTTTTATCTATCTAGGTTATTACACATTGCGGATAATGACAAAAAGAAGAGGGAGCTAGTAGTCAAAAGACTGCCAACTCGCTCAAGTTTGATTCTATTTCATTGATTTGACCCATTCAATAAAGGTTTGAAGACCTTAGCACACTACAGGTACACTCCGATATGCATTCAAAAGGATTGATTGACAAAGAATAATAGAGAATGTTTTGAAAGTGATTGCGATTTCAATGCTGTTTACTGTTGTCATTAGCCAAGAATAAAAACACTATGTTGCTCTTGCTCCAGATGTAGACATAGCTAGTCAAGGTGAGACAATAGAATAAGCCTTGAGAAATCTCAAAGAGGCTCTAGAACTCTATTTTGAAGATGGTGATGCGATTCGACCTCCACTTACTGATAGACCATTTATTACGACGATTGAAACAGCACCTTGAACAATATACTGGATTTATTACACCAATCAGGAATGCGGGGGAAACTTATCCATGGGTCTTGAGAATTAAGGCTCTGTTTTCCACATCTCCTTGAGTTTCATCGGATTAATTCCAACTTCGAAATCCAGAGACTGTCTGTATGCTTGGGTATTCCACTGTTTTCTAAATCTATAGAAGTATTCGTATAATTCAGGAACATCATCACAGAAAAGTACCTCATGGTTTTCGATGATGGTCATCTGAAGATAGAGAGGTAATTCTTCAAAGATCCAGACATCGTATTTGTTAGCGTCTATTTGTTTCCAGACATTCCCAAGTAGCTCCGCTCTTTCAGATGCAGAATGCAGAGTTGAAGCGACGATACAAAGGTCGTAATCGCTTACATCTGTTGCAGTCCCACTGATGCGTGAACCGAAGAGGAGAACTGCATCAGTTCCAGGAATCTTTTGTATCGAGCTTAGATCTTCCTGAATATTGGATATTACATGTTCAACCATTTCTCCACCACATCAAGGAATTCAGTTATTCCGGGAAGAACCCGTTTGATACTCTCTAAAAGAACTTCAATGTCTACATCATTATACACATGAATGAGACGATTCCTGAGGCCGTTTGCCTCTCGCAATATAGCCCCTATTTCTTTAGTTATCAGTCCCAATTCTAGGACCTTGGCAATGTTTGTGTAATCATCAGTAGGAGGGATTGATGTGTCCTTTAGAAGCATCGCTAATAAATCTGTAGATACTTCAATAGCTTCTTGGGCAGCCTTCTCAATTGCCAACAAGCTCTTTGTATCATGTTCGGATATTTTTTCTTGTTGCCACACTTCTACAAGCTCAATCCTGCTTCGTCCATGAAGAATCTTCTGCATGTAACGCTTCTTGCGGTTCTCGTGTAATGTGGGCATATTGAACTCCTCCAACTGTTGATGTCAATCCAGAGCATTTCTTCCAGTTTATACCTTTGCATAGACAGTCCCTCATGATCTTGACCCAGTCGATGACAGGTTAGTTGATCCATGTTTCAGGAAACCGAAAATGCGCAATAGACATCCATTTCAGTTTTTATGCAAAATTCTCCATGTACTCTGGACTCCTGATTTCAATCATTCACAGGTTTGTATCCTTTCTTAACCTTCTCTGCGATTTTATCTTTGAGATATTCTTTAGCCTTCTCTACGGTCTCACAGTCAATCACTCTAGTTTGACCCACCGTATCTACTTTTCCAAAATGGACTGTAACTTGCGATCCAGATTGAGTTGCTATCCAGAACTTGTGACTTGGTTTTCCACCTTTCGTTTCGCCTTTATACTCATAACGAGTGCTAGTTTTACCCATAACATTCCACCCCAGACATGTACCATTACCATATCCACAATCCAGTATGTTTCCGTTCATATAAGAATGCCCCTAATTCCTTTCTATTGTAATAGAACAACTATTTCATGGTCTTGACCCAGTCAATGACCGGTTGACAGAGTTCCTTCATACGCTCTTTTTCAGGATTCATTCCACTAGGTTTCCAGCCATCAGCTGGCTCGAAGTGCCAGTCTGTAACGGTCCCTTGACGCTCTTCCTTTGGCTTCCAAACCACCTTCACGGGCATGCCGAATTCTGCGTCCCAAGGATCGATACCTCGTAATTCATTGGCAATCGCTGTATTGCATCCATCAACGATGACATAGGCTAGAACGAAAGGTAATCTCTTCTACACTAGGGACACTGCGATTTTTTCAATTCTCAGTTATTCTTCATGTTCATAATGAAAAGAACAAGATAGAGAATAGTAAGGATAGCCTCGACTGCAATTGCAAATATGACAACCATATTCGATAGTGAATGATACATAATATGAAGTACAATCATGCCTAGATAACTGAGAAATAATGCAAGAAACACTATTTGTCGATCGGTTGAATGAGGTACATTCCGATACGAGAACACGAATACTCCGGTCACCAGAAAGCCCAAACCCATGAATTGCAATGCAGCAAACCCTTGTGCATCTGTTGATATTCCCATCAGACCCGCAGTCACTTCAGGCATAAGAAAGAAAGTAAGCCCAAAAAAAGCCGCAGTA
>JARGGA010000279.1 GCA_029210805.1 Candidatus Thorarchaeota archaeon | reverse complement strand
GCATCTCAGTCTGTCCATACAATGCAATCAAGCTAAATGAGCGAGGTGTATCAGAGGTCAATCCTGCCATTTGCAAGGGCTGCGGTACATGTACTTCAACGTGCCCGAGTAGTGCGATTTCATCACAGCATTATACAAATGGACAAATCTCAGCTATGATCACTGAATACCTTTCTGAAAGAATGTAGAAAAAAGGGGGGAGTAATGAACTCACCCCATTTCAAGTAATTGCTGACTTGCGACTATTACTTGAATTTCATCCATCGATTACTTCCCAATGCAATGGTCGTGTAAAGCATAGCAAGGAAGGTAAGTCTCCATTGAAACGCTAAATCATTAGCCTGTGACTGGAATGGTTGCATCAAGTAACCTATAATTGGGACAATGAATAGAGGCATGAAAAGTAGCAAACCTACAAGACCAATTTCTAGTAGGTTGCTTTCCGATTGAACAATCCTCGTACTAATCAACTCTATTCGATGAATGCCAATGTTGTGGATGAAGCGTACACACTCCCAGGCAAGAAGCGGAATTGCTCCCAATAGCCAAAACCCACCAATCCAAATGATAGCAGAATCACTGGGTAGAGCGTATAATGGCACCGGGTTCCAAATACTCACCTGAAGAGCAACAAAGATAACCAGGCAGCATAGGAACACAAGCACTATTCTTCTTAGCCATTTTTTCATCGAAACTTGATTTTGCATTGACGTATCGTCCATGATTTCTATTCCCCATTATAGAGCTATACCATCATATGGTTTTCGAGGTAACCATTCGAAATATGCGCTAACAGCAACTACTGTAAGTAGTGCGATAAGTATCACTTGAATAACTGTGAAAAGCTGTCCGGTGCTCGGAACAGTCTTCTTCCATTTGCCCAGACGTTCACTTACGTTTAGTGCCTTGTCAATCAATGATCCTCCCCAATCCATTCCACCGGAAAGAAGAAGCGCAGCAAGACCCTGAACAACAATGAATGTAAGTACGCCTAGGCCGGATACTGCTCGCTCATAGAAAGCTCTCAATATCGAATAGATAAAATTCATCCACAAAGCAACATAAATGGACAGAGTGATACACCATAGAATCTGTGCTCCAGGTGCACCCATAAACACTGACAGAATTGATAATGCTTCATAAACTATAGCCACTTCCATTGCCCAGAAATCCCAATAATCAAGACTAATTGGAATCACTTCGGCAATCCCTTGTGTAGTATCTGCATTTAGAGCGACCAACTCGTTTTCAGTTATACCATCTAGTTCAGGTATTAGGAATTGCAGGTCGGGAAAACCTACATTTCCAAGTAAATCGACTGTTGCCCAGACTCTTATTGTTACAGATGAGGAGGGAATCCATTCAAATACAATATTCAGAAGCGGCCAGAAACCAGGAGCGGTCCAATAGCTTTGTACAGAAGAATCAGCTTGTTGCCACATATCATCAGCAGTGACTTGGTCAGTAGCGGTAGCTTCTGTGGAAGGTTCAACCACGGTTCCATCATATTCTACAGGAGCATAAGGATCGGGTGCATTAGGATTGGGTGCATTGAGGTCAGCAACAACATCGATATCATGTAGTTGCATATTCAACACAGGGTATGCTTGATATCCAATTGCATACAAGACCACATACTTGATCACTCTGGCAGGGTTTTCTGCTGCAGCCAGTGTAACAGTACCTGCTCCAGTCACAGTTGCTTTTATTGATTCAGTGGTCTGGTCATACCATACTGTACCTGTCTTTGTGAAGTCAGTGTATATATAGCTAGTCGGGTGTCCGAATGAACCACCACTTTCCGGATAGTACACAGTACCAAAGAATCCCTTAGTGCTTCCAGCCCAAGCATCACCCATGTAAATCCACATGACACACTTCTGATTCTCATCATACATTCCGACATAGGTCATACCCATACGGTTGCTAGCGACCTGATCTACAACTGCATCCACAGAGAATTCTGAGAGCTGATAGAGCCTGAATGGTCTATTAAGCGGATGAACATATGTGGAACCATGCCATCCAACGAGAGAACCACGTGCTTCCAAGTTGGTGAAATACATATAGTCTTCAGCTGCGGGAGTGAGAAACTCTCCAGACGAGTCACGGTTTAGAAGTTTGATATCATCAATGTAGCCACTTCCTCGAATAAGGATTGCATTCACATCAATGATATCCACTGTTGGTTCAGCATCACGTAAATCAGCTAGGAGGTCACGTTGATATGTGTGCCACATTCCGTCAGTCTTGTCTGACCCAAGACCATGATGAACATAGCCGCTAACGGCACCCAAATCATCATAGTTCACAGGAATGTAGTAGATATATCTATGTCCAGCACTGGTATCTACTGAAACATAAACGACGAAATACTCTGAATACTTCATGCTCCATTCAATCATAAGATGACTAGGGTCATTCCAGTACGCCGAGCTTGAGTAGGGATATCTGTAGCCTGTGGAGGTTCCACTGCCTGACAACTGGATGACACGACGATTACCATCAAGAACGTTGTAAACATTTCCTGTACCGGAGTATTCGTCCCACCCTGTCGTTCGCCCATCTTCCGCATCTTCTTTCGTGATTAGATATGTCATGAGTTTGATATCATCGACGTACCCACTTCCTCGGATTAGGAATGCATTGACATCAGTGATAGTCACTGTAGGTTGCGCAAGTTTCAGGTCAGCTTGCAAATCACGTTGGAATGTATGCCAACGGCCATCAAATGCAGTAGAACTAAGCCCAAAGTGTATATATTCGCCAGTTCCAAGAGCATCACTGCTATCGCATGTATACATCAAATACCTATGTCCAACATTTGTATCAACAGAGATGTGGACAGTGAAATACTCAGAGTATTTGACACTCCATTCGATAACATTTGTACCAATAGCATTCCAATCAGTTCCAACTTCGGGGAACCGATAGCCTGTGCTCCAACCTCCACCTAGAAGGCGTATTGCCATATCACCATCTATGAGCTCATTCGTCACAGTTCCTTGCGGATCGTTATCATAGACCGACCATGAAGCTGTGTCACCATCTTCTGCATCCTCCTTAACGAAAGTGGTTCCTAACATCCCATCCTGATAAAATGCATTCTGATCAAGACAATTATCATTAAAGGCTGTGAATTCAGAACTAGCGTAGCTTAGCCAGATGCTGTATATCCGTTCATCTTGTTCAGCGTAGGAGGAGTATCTATATGATTGAATTGCGACATACTTGATCAGACGATCACCGTTTATCTGACTATGTATGTGAAGCACCTTTTCACTCATTCCAGGAGCGTCAGCAATTATTCCGATAAGGGGATCATAACGGATTTGAACTATCCCGTTTACATCGCCTACAAAATTAGGTGTTTGAAGGTATTCACTGGATCCATCTTCCCTGAAATACCTAGCAATAAATGTCGATGCTTGAGCTCCATTCCAGTAATCTACAATTGCTAATGATACAGCAATCTTCTCGTTCGCATCATACAGATTTACACTTGTGTGGCTCGCTGGTGCGACACTGTAATGATGATGAACCGAGAGGTTGGCTGAAAATGAACCCATATCTTCAATCCTAAAGTATGATGGTAGTGTGTTCACAAATGATGGACCATGCCAGCTAGTTCCAGTTGGTATGTCCGTGATTGTGATATATTCGCCATTTGAACTGATTGTTCCAGGTCCAGCATTCACACCTGGAAAGACAGGCCATGTGGAATCATATTCGTAATCTGCAGTGGTGCAAGCATCGGTCCACATTCCACCTGTTCGGGTTGGATTCCTACCTGTAACAGGTTCTTGCCAAACACCATCAACCTTTGCGGTCTGGACATATATTCCACCGGGGGTTGTCTGATTCAATGCAATTGAATCTACCTGGTTAAGTGTAGGACTATTTGCAACTACATGAACACTGATCATTGTCCATAAAGAGCCACCACCGCTAAATTGGACAGTTCCTTCATAAGTACCACCAGAGTATGTAGTAGGTCCATATTCCCAATGTCCAGTAGTTGCTGCAGCTGCGGACATATATGTGGTACTGAACAGTCCAGGATCACCCGGATCAGGTTCTGGGAGAGGCTCTCTAATCGGGGGGTCCTCGATTGGAGGATCATCAATCGGGGGGTCTTCAATCGGAGGATCATCAATAACCCATGTAGCTTCATAGTAGTAATTCTTGGTATATATGATTCCAAGAGCTGTCTTTTGTCGTACATTTGGTTCTAGGTATCCGTTCTGTAGCAGCCATTCCTTAGAGTAATAATCCATTATTACATTTTACAAATCCATTGGAAGGCTGGAAAAGTAACCTATTCCATTGAATGGTTCTTCAATTGTAAAACGGTATACTCTATAAGTGTCAGTATAGGTATCAGTATAGCTATTATCAATAGTTTCGATTTCATCAAGTACGATCTGTGAAAAATCCATCATATGAACACTGAATTCAGTTTCAACCAATTGCTTCGCTTCGGTAAGTCCATCTATCCTGTATTCTTCAACAAAATCGGCATTCAACCCCAGAGCGAGCATTATTGTCGAAGCAATTTCGACATTTGTCACTTCAGCAGGTCGAGCACCAGGAACTGTATAAAGTTTCTTACCAGATTCCTCATCACCATAGCGAATGATGTTCTTACTATCACATGCCAGGAATAAATGCATTAGAGCTCCAGAATCTGAAACAA
>JARGGA010000278.1 GCA_029210805.1 Candidatus Thorarchaeota archaeon | reverse complement strand
GGCAAATCGTGGTAGGAGTTTCGTAAAGGAGCGCTTGAGGGTACGCTCGGGCACTGAAAAAACGTGCCCCTCAGGCCGTCTGCATATTGATACAGGACCCTATAACATGAAGCCCACTAGAACCACTGGGGACTAGTTTGAATTAGGACTAGGGTCTATCTCTGATACCCTGAGCCTCTTTAGTGTGCTCTTGCTGTCCAAGTCAAGAGATTTAAAGAGACTTCTATTCATTAGAGGAATTGGATGAAACGGGTGTTTTCTATGTGCAGTGTGGGATGCTAGTCCACACACATAGGCCCGAGACCGGTTGGACTCCCCAGTACTTGACCGTCAAGCGGATGCCTACGACAGCCAGTTTCGGGCACCTTTCTGCCTTTTGTGTGGATACAGCACAGTTCAAGATGTGTCCGTGACTCTGATTTTCCATTGTTAAGACCTGTCTATGGCTCTCATGTGCATTGCCGCAGGAATATACCGGGCCAGACAGTCCGGTGCTGGCGAATCTCCCTTTAGCAGGACTAGATATTCTTTGTTCTTCATTGCATACAGGACAGGTCGTATGTCAAGACTCCTCACCAGCCTGCTATACATGATGGATGCCTCGTGGAAACTGACTGGTACTCATAGCAGGTCCATGACCGCGGTCATATCCCTGGCAAGACCCAAGTTCGATACGAACAGTGACCAAGCATCAACTTCCTTTGGTTCCTTATCATCCCATAGTTCCTTGACCCAGTGGCCATGTTTCTTTCTCTTCCTCTCGCAATACTCATCGTACCGTGTTGAGGACAGGCGCATTAGATGCTCCCATTGCTTATGCCATCGTAACCTGACCGACAATCGCTGTCTACCAAGTGCCAGTTGTTCATTGCTGAAACTCAACCGAACAACCCCTGTGAGGTCCACCGATTGAACAGAGCGGTATTCTCAAGACCGGGACCAGAGGATTCTCCGCTATTCCTCTTTTTCACCCGTGGGTCGTGCAGTGGGATATCGTTCATCTGGATAGCCATCCCATACTGAACCTCTCCTGCCCAGGAGGTCATGAACTTTAGCCAATCGGCCGATTCCTGAGTCTTCACGTTGTACTCCCATACCCCTGTCAGGACTACGATCGTCCAAACCGCCTTCTCGCGGAAGGAAACGTCTCTGTAATAAATCAACTGGGAATTTAGAAAATAGAAAAGGAATGTGCCAAGCTATTACGCTTGGTCACATGAAACTATGATTACTCGTCGACGGGTAGATCGAGCGTACCACCAATACCGGTTATTTTCTCTCGAGCTCGTACGCTTATGTCCAAGACACCAGTCAAGTCCATCTTCTTTGTAACCTTCCCAGAACCTAGGACCTTAGTGATTCCAAGTTGTGTAAGGTCGATTTGGTATCTCTTGCCTTTTGTAGTAGCAATGCCACGCTCGACAAGTCTGTCAGCTGCCTCATCAAGTTCGCCAACATTGATGGTTATGACCTCTTCAAGGATCTTCTCGGGTCTCTTGAATCCGTGCTTTCCAAAATAGTTCGGATTCTCAATCATTGTTCTAATGTAATGGTGCTTCTTTGTCCCAGCATTGCCTACACCGCCTCTTTGACCAGAGGCTCGATGGCCTGCACTGAAACCGTAGCCTGCGGCACGACGACCCCTTAGTTTGTGGATCTTCTTTGCCTTTCTCTTTTGCATCTTAGTCACTCCTATACTATGCCTTCTTCAGGCGAACTTCAAGTACTCCGTTTCGGATCGCTGACTTTGCATTATCTTTCTGAACCTTGGAGGGGAGTTCCAATACTTTGTGGTAAGGACGTTCCGCATCGTCAACATCGATTGTCAATGTTCTGCCCTTTATTCGAACTTTGATACTATCCTTATCAACGCCGGGCAGCTCAGCAACTACAACGATTTCATCGTTCTCTTCAATGACATCCACAAGGGGTTCAAGCTGTGGTGTCATCTTTTCACCGTCTTCATCAGGTGTGTTGCCAAAGCGCTGCATAATCGGTTTTCCATCAGAACCCGACCTCATGGAGAAACCAAAAACGAAAGGATTAGTGCCCTTGGGATCTTTCATGAACTCCTCCATCATACTGGGATCGAATAGGGTTCCATCTTTCATTTGTTCCATCATCCGATCCATCATTTCCTCGATTTCTCGAAACATGGACTCTGGAAGAAAGTTTCCCAGCCACTTTCGGAGTGCATCTCGGGCCTCATCATCGGACCCTAAAGGATTATCCCACGACATTTCTTTCACCTAATTCTATAACATCTTTTGCGCGAGTTCGTTTATATTCTCGCCCCGGTAGCCTGTAACGCCACCCATACCAACAGACCAATAGGTCTTGCCACGATAGCCTTTTGTTGGCGGGGTCAATCTGAAGATTGGTTTCAGTCCCTCTACATCCTTAAAGCTCGCTTCTCCAGCAATAACAGCCTTAGCAAGGGCTTTGATTGATGCAAATGAGGAGTTCTTCTTGATGTATGCATCAGTGAGTTGCTTTCCACCAGTCACTCTCCCACGCTTCACCAGTAGTTTGACTAAAGTATCTTCATCAACTTCGCCCCAAGTAATGTAATCTTTCGATTTTATTATCATTCCTTGGACACTGGGAGTTGTTTTGTACACTTTTGCATGATGGAGTTTTATGAGACTGAGTTTGTCGAGAGTCATCTCAATCTGTGGTCTTACTCTCACTCTGCCACGTACTCTAATGGCAAGAATTACCTTTTCTTCACTGCTCATTCCTCAGGCACCCCCCCACTATACGACCACTCTTGAGGTGGTAGCATTCTGTAGGTGTTTGTCAGAGCATCTACCATAGCTTTTGCAAAGTTAGATGATGTCCTTGAGCGGCCCTTGGTTATTGACCAGATGTCGTTCAGTCCTGCAATACGCAGTACTATCTTTCCAACATCTGCTGTAACAAGGCCTGTACCCTTGGGAGCTGGTTTCAGTGTTACTCGAACAGAACCCGATTGACCATCACATGCGAATGGGATGCTATGAGGATCATGGCATCTGCATTCCCAGGAACCACATCCTCTTCTGATGGCAGTTAGGTTCAATTTTGCCCGTGCTTCCGCGGCTCGAACTGAAGGTACGAACTCTGCAGCCTTACCAATTCCAATACCAAGTACACCTTCGCCGTTTCCAACCACAACAGTGATTCTGAAACTCTTCTGCTGTCCACTGTCTGATTGTCGCTGAACCATAGTGACATCTACGACTTCTTGACGTAAATCTGGGAATAGCATTGTCACAATCTCAGGCTCACGAATCACGTAATTATTCGCAAATATTTCCTGAATGCTGTTGATATGCCCATCTTTTACAAGCCTGCCCAGATGTGTCTTTGGGACCCAATCTTGCAGTGGATCTGTTTCCTGTCGGCGTTGGGGTCTACGTCCTCTTCTTTGTTTACTCATCATCAATCACCCTACTTATTTCTCCGGCCTTTCTTGCCACTTCTCCTAGCAATAAGCTTCTTCGGCCTTGGCTTTCTCGGAATGGCGCGAGGCGGATGTTGGGCGGGTTTCTCCTTCTTCTCCTGCGCAGGCTTTTTAGTAGCAGATTTCTTTGGTTTTGTTGTCCGCTTCTTCTTAAGTTCAGCCTTTGGAATGTCAAGAAGGGCTTGCTTCACGGCAGTAAACGTCTTTGGAATGCTCGTGATGTTTGTCTTCTTCGCTCCAACTTTCGAGAACATATTGCCCTCTTTGTCAGAGTGATACTCGTAACTTGCAATAATATGTTTTCCAGACAATCTATCTTCATCCGGAAGAATGTCTGGGCTATGTGGAACATCTATTCCAGCATCTACCACACCTTTCATTGCAGCATAGATTTTTGATCCCTTAACTGGAGGGTTCAGGCCTATATCCAGTACGGCATAATCAACACCTCTGCTCTTTGCTCTAAGGCCAGCTAGTAGCCCTGTGAGATATGCAGAGGGGAGATTATTCGTGGCAGCACCCCAGCCATGTTTCAACAGTTCTGACGAAATTGCTGATGCTTCTGTAACATCACCAGGTATCTTTGCAGTCATTACCTGAACAATGATCTTTGTGTTTGTCTTTCTTATTACTAGACGGGGCTGTTTCGATAGTAATAGCCTTCGGCGCCTGTAGTAGTTGGTCTTACCTTCTCTACGTCGACGAAACTTGACTCTATATGTTGGACCCTGCGCCATTATTTCTTGCCTCCAAGCTTCTGTTCTGTAATGTAAGTTTTCAAGTGTGCAGTGTTTCGGAATGCGTTACCTTTTGCTTTCAGATAGAGATCACGATAGACCTTACGGGATATCGTACCGTCATCACGTAGCCGTTTTAACTCGCGACGCATGGGCCGAATTTTATGCATCCAACGTTCTTTCTTTGATAGCTTCGCAGTGGCTTTGCCTTTCTTATGACCGGGACCTTTCATCTGCCCCTTTCGCTTCTGCTTCATAACATGACGGGCACGGCCTCGACTCACGCCTATCTTCTGTTTCTGTTGAATCGCACCTTCATCGACAAGTCGTCTGATATCATCCTTAGTTATAGCGAGGCTGACTTCATCTTGGAACTCTGGATCAATCCATACTCTAGATGTTCCAACCTTCATAACTGTTGATGCAAGTCGTTTCTGAGTTGTGAGCTTCATTATCAATCGACCTCCATGTCGTCAAGACCTTCAAGCTCTTCGAATAGATCTTCTTCCACAACACTCT
>JARGGA010000005.1 GCA_029210805.1 Candidatus Thorarchaeota archaeon | reverse complement strand
ACCCGATTTTCTGAGGAATTCTAACGAGTCCAAATCTACCAAAACTCCACACACAACCATGGGACCAAACATTGGTCCACGTCCTGCCTCATCAATACCAGCAATTCTCCATTGCTCTGTTCGTGGACTCATACATTTCATTTACCATGAGAAGCTATTTTACAGTCTCGGAGTGGTCTGGAATGGAAAGAGACGATTGCGGAATGCGTCGACAAAGAAACTGACACAGTATTTTTTCATGAGGCTACAACTACGAGATGAACTGAGGTGGGAAGTTGAATGGAATGAAATCTTATGTGATGACATTGATAGTAGCCATTGTCGCGCTCATTTTTCCGATGCTAGTTGGTGTAGAGTTCGACTACATAGAAGGCACAACAAATATGGTCATTCAGGCCGTTTTTTGGATTACACATGTCAACGGTGGCAGTACTATTGCTACCTTCAACTTCGTCTACGTCATTATGCGGATTGTTTTCATTATTCAGGTGTATAGATACTATGAAGCAAAAACAACAATTAGAAAGGCATTACTTGTTGCATTATTGGCAGAGTTGCATATACTCGTTGTTTCAATTTTGTTTTACGTTTTCACAATAACATACTTCTATCCAGTAACATATCTTATAATCACTGTTCCAATTCCTATACTCTTCATAACTGGTGTTATTCTGTTAGCAGCTATATCTCCCTCGAAAACAGAAGAACATGACAAATGGCTTACTACTCCATAATTGATTCCACAATCGCTATCAGACTATGAGAAGGTAGGAGTTTACTCTCTTCAAATCAAAGATTTGACAATCGATAATGAAAGAAGAAGAAAGTGGCAGCTTAACGGCTTGTCACGCGCTCGCGCAGCGCACATTTCCGTCAACGATTCCAGACTTGACTTCTGAGTTCAGCCGAGATCAGGTAAATCCTGGAACCTATGGCCGCCATCAAGAACTTTCGGGAGTCAATCATGATTTAAAGATTGTCCTCTGACCTATGCCAAATGCTTCAATTTTCATGCCTATCCTTAGAATTTCTATGGTGACCTTATTAGTCACTGACGAAACATCAATCCATGACTCCCCTCCCCGGCTGCGTCTGGTCTGTCACCCTCCCTCCCGGCCAGAGCATACTCCGCTCCATGCTGACACTGATCGGATGCAGCTGTGGGAACTTGTACATGATAAAGATGTACATCTTATTCTTAGGGCCCCTGGACTGATGGAACTCGCTCGCAGACGGGATGCTGGAGTTATTGATTACTGTGAGACTCTCATCAAATCGAATAACTCCGAAGAATGGTTTCTGGGTGTAAAGACAATAGCAGAATTGGGCACTCAAGAAGCAATAGATCGCCTTGTGATGATTTATGCTGCCTCACTTGATGAAAAGCGGCGGTACATCATGCATTTGATTGCAAAGACCCTCACTACAAAAAATGTACATCCCTTCAGTGTCATGGTTCGAGAACTTGCAGATTCTGATGAAGTTGACATTACAAGATGGACATCGACTGTAGTTACTACTTTGCAATATTTTGTAAACGAATGGGGGTAGAAACAGTGACTAAAGGGATAACTCAGAGTTCAGCAAGCAGATTACTTGAACCAGAATCCGAACTTGTAGACACGTCTATTCTTTCCAAGTGAAATCATGCATACCACATGGTATTAATCAACAACCTCATCCTATTCAGATGCAATGCCGGACAAAGACATGGATTATGCTCTTTACAGAGAAATCATTGATGCGATACTACAGAGTGATGTCCCTGTCGATAAGAGAGTAGTGAATCGAATCAAGAATAAAATCTGTGGAAAGTATCAACGTTCTACAATTCCCTCAAATGCTGATGTTCTACAGGCGTCCATTCCTGAAGAAGCTGATATCCTTATTCCGCTCTTACAAAAAAGACCCGTAAGAACAGTATCCGGGGTTGCTGTAGTCGCTGTGATGACTGAACCTCATGCCTGCCCTCATGGTAAATGTGCGTATTGTCCCGGTGGGCCGGACCTAGGCGTGCCGCAGAGCTATACTGGACATGAACCTGCAACAATGAGAGGCATTCAGAATGAATTCAATCCATACAGACAGGTGGAAACTCGACTGAATCAGCTAAAGACAATCGGCCATAGTATCAACAAGGTTGAGCTGATTGTTATGGGCGGTGATTGGTGTTCAAAGGAATCTGATTACAGAGAGGGTTTTGTGAAGAACTGCTTAGATGCAATGAATGGATTTGCCAGTCCAACACTGGAACAATCGATGCAGAACAATGAAAACGCAGAAGTAAGGAATGTTGGACTCACTTTTGAAACACGTCCCGATTGGATCAACAAGGACACAGTTGATGATATGCTTAGAATGGGTGCAACAAGGGTCGAACTTGGAGTACAGACCCTTTCAGATGAGATTCTTGAACGAGTTGAAAGAGGTCATGGAGTGGAAACGACTGCTAGGGCAACCCAATTGCTACGTGATTCAGGTCTGAAAATATGTTACCATATGATGCCTGGTCTGCCTGGAAGCACACCCGAAAGCGACCTCCAAGACTTCAAGAAACTCTTCTCAGATTCAAGATTTCAGCCAGATATGCTGAAGATTTATCCAACAATCATTGTGAAAAATACCAAGATCTATGAGTGGTGGAAAAAGGGAGAATACATTCCCTTCAACAGTGATCAAATAGTGGACTTGGTTTCTACAGTAGTTAGCCAGATGCCGGAATATGTACGGATTCAGAGAATGCAGAGAGACATTCCCCTACATCAAATAGAAGCTGGGCTTGACAAGGGCAACTTGAGGGAGCTTGTACATCGCCAGATGATATCCCGAAACCTGCGAAACCCTACTATCAGGTATCGGGAAATTGGCCATTATCAAATGCGATCTGGTTTGGACGTCAATTCCGATGAAATTGAACTAGTGCGCCGTGAATACGATGCAGCCGGCGGGAAAGAGATCTTCCTATCATTTGAGATACCTAGACTTGACATCATCTTTGGATTTCTCCGGCTAAGACTTCCAAGCCAAGATGCATACCGACCGGAAATAACTGAAAAACCATGTGCGCTGATTCGAGAACTGAGAGTATATGGTCCAGTTGTAGATATTGGCGAACATGATTTGGACTCGTGGCAACATCTCGGTCTAGGTGAAAAGATGATTCAAGCTGCCCAAGACATTGGGCGAGATGAATACGATGTTGAGCAAATCCTTGTCAATAGTGGAATTGGTGTGAAACAGTACTACCGAAATCTTGGATTCTCAGATAGAGGACCTTACCTCGCAAAAACCCTCAATAGATGAATTAGTGTCTTTTTTGATGATTATCATGGAGTGGACTAACGAATCACTTGGATTAACGATTGAAATCAACATAGACGATTGCACTCTTTGCACTGGTCATCCATGCATTGGAGCATGTGACGCTCTCTCCTTCAGCTATGACGATGGACACGCACACCTGAGAGATCCAGAACTATGCAATGGCTGCGGCGAGTGTGTGGACCGTTGTCCGTTTATGTCGATAACTGTCACCTAGAATAATCGATACTTGGAACATGTGTTCCAAATTTCTTGTCGAAGATGAGTTTGGAAGCAGGTTTCTGGGAATACTTAATTCCAGCATATTCTTCGTCATTAGTGATGAAAATGAACGATGGGAAGTATCACCGAGTGAGTATGAAGGATGTAGTCTTCAAAGCTGATAGTAGCAACCCTCCGGTTTTGAGAATACAAACAGGAGAAACAGTTGTTTTTGAATGCCGGGATGCTTTCAATCAGACAATTCAGAAATCTACGGATTTACCAATCAACTTCGATATGGAACGAATAAATCCTGCAACAGGTCCAGTGTATGTTGAAGGCGCAGAACCCGGAGATACCTTAGAAGTCCACATTCTGGACATTGATGTTGCAAAACAAGGATCTTGTTGTATAATCCCAAACTTTGGGTATCTTGCTTCTGAATTTCCTGAACCTTGGACTAGAATAATCCCAATAGAAGATGGAAAGGCTGTTTTTAGTGAAAAAGTGAAGATTCCTATAGATCCTTTTCCGGGCACTCTGATTGTTGCACCAGCTGAAGGTTCTCAGGGCACTCTTATTCCAAGAGAATATGGTGGCAACATGGATTCACGTGCCTGCACTGCTGGTACCATTGTCTATCTACCAGTCTTTGTTGAAGGAGCTCTATTTGGTGTTGGTGATGTTCATGCAGTTCAAGGTGACGGCGAGGTCTGTGGTACAGCAGTAGAAATTGATGCAGATGTTACAATAAGGCTTGTAGTCAATAAGACCAAGAAAATAGAACGTCCCCAATATGAAACGGATGAGCATTTCATGACCACTGCTTGGGGTGAAACGGCTGAGGATGCAGCAAGAATTGCTCTAAGGGATATGATTGAGTGGTTGGTTGCTGAAAAAGGACTAACCCGTGAGGAAGCATATGCCCTTTGTAGCTGTGCTGTTGACATGAGAATCAGTCAGCTTGTTGATATCACTCCTGGAGTGAGAGCAGTTCTTCCAAAATCAATCTTCACTTGATGTGATTAGGTTAGTAGGAATTGGAAATTGTTTATATTCTCTAGGATAAACCATCGTTTTTGGTAGAGAAAATGGTAGAGAAAAAGCGTTGTAGTTGGGTACCTCTGGACAATCCACTTTACGTAAAATATCATGACGAGGAATGGGGAGTTCCTGTTCATGATGACAGGATGCTATTTGAGTTCCTTTTGCTCGAAGGATTTCAGGCTGGGTTGAGTTGGATCACGATTCTGAGGAAACACGAAAACTATAGACTAGCTTTTGACAATTTTGATGCAAAGAAAATTGCAAAGTATGATGCAAAGAAAATTGAGAAGCTGATGACAAACAGTGGAATTGTTAGGAATCGGAGCAAAATTGAATCTGCGATTACAAATGCTAAAGCGTTTCTTGAAGTGCAGAAAGAATTTGAATCCTTTAACAATTATATCTGGGGATTTGTTGATGGAAAGCCTATTGTGAACAAATGGAAGTCTACTAAGGAGATTCCTGCAACCACAGAACTATCTGACAAGATTAGCAAAGATTTGAAACGAAGAGGTTTCAAATTTGTTGGATCAACCATTGTCTACGCACATATGAAGGCAACTGGAATGGTAAACGACCACACAGTTGACTGTTTCAGATATAATGAAGTATAATCTGATAAATAGAATGAGAATGGCGCCGAGGATGAGATGTGTTCGACTTGACGAAATGTCAAAGCCCTTGAACTCATGCATCCGAAGATACCGGTTGACCTGGTCTAGGAGTGTAGAACACTCCGATTTTCAAGACCGGCGCCGTAATCCGGGCTTGGCTACCTCGGCTTTTTGTAGGTCATTATTTGACCTGTTTCTTCAGTCCATTTGAAATGCCTTTTAAGCTTCTTGTCGTGGTGGCACTTTGATGTGAATCAGATGACCGAGAGAGGATTCAAATTTCATGAGCACACTGCAGACATTACTGTAGAGTGCTGGGCACCTACTCTTGAAACTGCCTTTGCAGAGGCTGCCCTTGCAACCCATGAGGTCATCATGAATACTTCGACCGTTTCCCCTACTGAATCCACCAAAATTTGTGTTACTGGGTACGATCTCAACGAGCTTCTCGTAGAGTGGGTTGGTCAAGTTATCGCATTAATTGATATCGAGTATAAGTTCTACTCAAAGTTTGAAATCACTTCACTAGCCAAAATTGATAACACCTACACCTTGGAAGGACTAGCTTGGGGCGAAGCGATAGACTTTGAGAAGCACGAAACACGGACTGAAGTAAAAGCAATGACATATGCTGACATCAGAATCGAAACCGAATCAGAGATTACGCGAATCTGGTTTACTTTAGACCTCTGAGGAATAAAAAATGCCACTCGAAATTGCACTTTCCGACACTTCTCTCTCTGACTGCGCTGACCTTCGACAAAAAACTATCAAAATTGGTCAGATTGCACGGGCAATTGCCGTATTCAAAGTAGACAGTGTAGTAATTTATCAAACAAATTCCGAAGGAAAAATCCGAAGAGACCTGAATCTACTTGAGAAGCTCTTGAGGTACATGGACACACCTCAATATCTCAGGCGTACCGCATTTCCTATGGCCCCTTCATTGAAGTATGCTGGGATTCTTCCTCCCTTGCGAATGCAGAGCCACCCTATTGCACAATCAATGAAATCGGTATCTAATGGAGATTTTAGATGGGGAATACAAGCAGGCCCTGGAAAAGTGGATATTGGTCTAAATGAATTGATAGACTGTGATGAATCAATCAGTAATCGTGATCCCACCTTGTTCAAACTTCGTTGGGTAGATAGTGCGATTCAGCTATCTGTGGTTGAGAGGAGCTCTACAGAACGTTACTTTGGCTTTGACGTCAAAGTCACCGATAGCCTGATAAAACATCTCGAAAACTCCAGCTCGAAGACGCGAATTGCCCTTTCAAGGACTGGTGTACCTTACAGCAGTATTGAATCAGAAATCAAGTCAGTAGTTGGTAATACGCGTGATGTGATTGCAATTATTGGTGGTCCTCGTCGAGGCATTAGAGAGTTATTCCCAAAGGAGAAAGATACCCTGAAAGAATTCATTGACTATTGGGTAAATACAATAGACGATCAGGGAACCGAAACTGTAAGAGTTGAAGAGGCAGTGTGGGCAAGTCTTGCAATGTTCAACAGTTCATTTGGTCCAGACGTAACAAAACCTGGATATTTTAAGTGAGAAAGAAGGAACGGATGTTTAGAAATACCATCCGCTCCAAAGACAATAATTCTCTTAGAAGTCAGGTGCTTTTTGTCCAGTCCATTTGGGTAGATTTTCCATTGCAGGTTGGTAGCCATCAAGCACAAACCTGCCAAGTATCAAACGCTGCACTTCGCTTGTGCCTTCATAGATTTGGTATAGTTTTGCATCTCTGAACAGCTTCTCAACAGGATACTGGTCAATGTATCCATACCCTCCATGTATCTGGACCGCTTCACTTGCACACCACATAGCTGCATCAGTGGCATATGCTTTAGCCACGCTAGCTGGAATTGTGGCGTCAGGTGTATTATCTGCCGCCCATGCCGCTTTGAGGTACAAAAGACGAGATGTTTCTACTTTCATATACATCTCTGCCAGTTTGAACTGAATCACTTCAAATTCCCTAAGTTTGCTACTGAAGACCTCCCTCTTGTCAGTATATGCTCTAGCAAATTCCATTGATGCTCTTGCAAGGCCTGTTGCAAAGGCAGCAATTGCTGGTCGCGTCATTGCAAAAGTCTGCATGGCAATTCGAAAGCCTTGTCCCTCACCCGCGAGAAGATTCTCTCCTGGTACCTTTGCATCTCTGAACATTACTGAGGAAGTGGCAGAGGCTCTATGTCCCATTTTCTCCACTGGTTTTCCAGTCTTTACTCCCGGAGTGTCTGCATCTACAATGAATGCACAGAGCGCTTTGTGCCGCTTGCTTGGATCAAGACTTGCGAAGACTGTGAAATAATCGGCATGAGGCGCATTTGTTATCCAAAATTTGGCACCATTGAGAATGTATGAATCCCCTTCCTTTCGTGCTGTAGTCTTGATACCTGCAACATCACTACCCATTCCGGGCTCAGAACACGCAAAAGAAACAAGCTTGGGTTCTTTCGTCAGCGGTCGCAAGTACTTCTCCTTTTGCTCATGAGAACCTGCAATCAAAACTGGCTCTGGACCAAGCTGATTGGCAAAGATACTCGTAGTCATCCCTGCACAACCAGCAGCAAACTCTTCTACTGCTATACATGCGTCAACTAACCCAAGACCAGGTCCACCATATTCCTTAGGTATTCCCAGATTCATCAATCCAGCTTCCCACGCTTTCTTGACTATTGGTGTTGGAAATTCACCAGTTTTGTCATAATATGAAGCGTACGGAAGCATGTATTCTTGCGCGAAATCACGCGCTTTTTTCTGTAGATTCTTTTGTTCATCTGTTAGAGAGAAGTCAATCATATCTTACAGCACCCAACCTTTGTTCCAATACCTAGAACTATCTACATCCGTATATGTCCCTTTTGAAATGGCGAGTTCATTTGAAGGTGTTAGTTCGGCGAAACGAGATGCCTGACAACTTCCGGAAGGTTCCACTTGAGGTCCAGTTCCAATGCGCCTCCCTCTGTTCCTGGACAACGTCTTACACAAGTTCTGCATCCAACACAGAGCCAGAGATCGACTTCAACTGTTCCAAACCCTGGTTTTTCTTCACCAAGTTTGATTTGAGAAGTTGGTTTGGTTGTGGCAAGAGACCTTACAGTCTTGTAGAACATTCCTTTGTTCACAAGTTGTTTTTCAATCTCCTCGTTTGTCAATTCAAAGAACTTGGGTATGTCGATAACCGGTTTAAGCTCGATAGCATCCTCCGGACATGCAATTTCACATGACTTGCACCCAACACACTTTGCGTAATCCCATTCAATCGTACCAAATCCAAGGAGTGGAGCATATCCCATCATACCTCGATATTCCTCCAGTACTGATGGGACATCAACATCCAGCAGGTCATCGATAGTGACTTTGGGTCGTGTGCTTGGGAGTCGCGCTCGAGTACGATAGCCCATTGAAACTGATGACTTGATTGTTTCTTCCACGCTAGATAGAATGTCATTACCAACTACTGTTCCATCTATCGTGATTGTTTCCATCTTATCACGTGACCTAGAGAAGATTTCAAGGGCGCCTGTAAGTCTGCCAATTGTATCAGGCCTAAGATCGGAGAGAATTTCTTGAAGCTCGGTCTTGGCTTGGGCAGTCAAAGATGCCAGATTGCAGGCAGTCTGAATTGCAATTTCCGCTTCATTCAGTGTTCTAGGAACATCATATAGAACATACCCATGGTCTTCGCCAGCAATTGTCAGCAATTCATCGCGCTTCATCCGTAGCAGGTGTTGTAAAATCCTATCTTGCGGAATCCTAGACTTTTCAGCAAGATCCTTTGCAGTCATTGCTCCAATTTCCCTGATTAGAATGAGCAGTGTGCCTCTCTCAAGCTCGCTATCTAGATAATTGTCCATAATCTGTTTGTATTTCTCTGGATCGAGCTGCTCTCCGTAGACATTGAGACCAGAAACCAAGTTGGGTCCTTTCTCAAGTGTGATTTTCAATCTGAATCTTGTAAAGGCTTCAAGACCTGCTGATACCAGAAGACGAAGTTCCTTCGAGTCTTCAGAAGATCCTGAACCTATAGCCGCTTCTGTAGCCTTTTCGACAACTTCTCGGAGATTTGTTATTGGCTCAGAGAGAGCAGGTTCATCATATGCTCCCAATAACTGAAGTCGCTCAAGAACACCCTCAAGTTGCTCCAGAGGTTCTTGGACGGTCGATTTACTGGACTCATCTAGGGTCTTTACGATACCCCGAAGCTGCTGAACGATACGTTTCACAACAAGTGTTGTGTCTGGTGTTTTGGTAAGAACTTGCGCAAAGACAGGAGCATCGCCATCAAGTCCGACCATCTCCACTTCGCCTCTGCCAATCATGCTAACAATGGCATTCTGTACATCCTTAGGAGATATTCCCATAGATTCACCTAATTGCACAGCTGTTTTAGATCCCATTTTTCCCAGCACAAACATGATGATACCACGACGAAGTTCCAGAAGAAGATTTGTACGAATCAAGTCCCCGAAACGGGCATCATCTATTCTCCCATCCCTTTTTCCTCTTTTTAGCTGTGCTGCTATTCGAAGAAATGGACCATATCGGGTGTTGGTTCCCAACTTCTGTAGTTCTGCCAATGAGGCATCTGGGTCTGAATTTAGGTCCAAAGTCAATGAGGCAAAGGAATCTGTTAGTGACTCTAATTCTTTCATTGCTTCTTCTTCGTCTGCTTTTGCCTTCTCCTCAAAGCTGTTTATACTTGCTTGAATATTAGAAATTAGGCCCACTACTGGTTTTAGAATTGCAGATACATCTCCCACTGAACTATCTTGGGAAGCATCTTCTTTCTCTGACATAGAATCAAGGCGAGTCTTCAGAACTTCAAGTAGGCCCGTTAACGCTGATGAATCTCCATTCGAAAGTGCAGACTCAAGGTTTCCTATAGATTCAGTAAGAACACCTCTATCGGAGAGTGAATTTCCAAGACCTGCTTTCTTTGCAGTATCAAAGAATGCTTGGAAGTATCTCTCTGGAAATTCAAGAATCTCTGCTGTGAGGGGTTCAATCTCCTGTTTTAATTTCGAAATTTCTTCATTTACTTTGCTAAGGGGAACAGCAGCTTCCTCTTTGAGTCCACCAAGTACCAACATCATATCCATCATACGTTGTCTCTTTCCGAAAACAAAGGAAATCGATGTCTTGGGTCTGCTAGTCATTTAGCTGCCTCCTTTCATCATCAATGAGATTGGGACATGTGCACTCTTCACTTTGACCACAATGAGGTAGTCGTCGATTAGATAATAATAAACCTGTCTGAGAATGACATAATCTGTCAGGAAAAGGGATTATTTTCTTTTCCTCGACGAGACCTTTGCATCTTCTTTTGCTTTTCTGGCAATGTAGTTAGATTGCTCATCTATTTTTCAAGATAGTTGTGGCTGATACATATGACGAAGACGGTTATCCTATTGAATCTTCGAGAGCCATATGGGGAAGCACGAAAAGAGCAGATTGTCTGAAAGAAAATGAAATCGCTAGAGAAACCGGACATGGTTATGTTCTTGAAGATTCTTGAGGAATGATGTTAAATAGAAGGTCCGTACATGAATACTTGGCGGATACGTGGGCTAGTTTTGTAACATGCCCTCATTACACAAACTCCCCCCTCCTACCACGATTCCCACGAATCTGCCACCTATTCTTTCGTCAATGCACATCTTAGAAGTTTAAGTTGAGAAAGAGGAGTGTGATTGCATCAGACGCTGCCCACACTGAGGATATGCTCTACGACTCCCACAGGACTTCAGGATGAGATGAGCCTTTCAAGAGGTATACTCAGTGTTGTTGTCAGGTCATGCTTCAAGAGAATAGGTGGATGAGTGGAATAGGACATTGAGCTATTGTGACTTGCGCTTCTTTCAGATTTCAAGATTCTCGTAACGAGTTGTTGAAAACAAGGAATAGATTTGATTAGTAAAGCTACCCACTTCAAACCAAGAATTCTTATAGTGGGAAAATGACTTGCCCCCACTACAATGTGGGGCTACGCCACTTGGGAATCGGTTTGCGTGTGGGTAGGTGGTATCGGTGGTCAAGCTCGGAAAAGGAGAAAGGAGATAGTATCTACGATAAGGAATCTTTGTTTCTGGGGGATATTGCTAAGAAGTTCGCAGATAAAGAACGAATCCAAGAATTGTTTGATGAACATGGTTGGAGATTCGAAAAATACAAGGTGTTTGAACAAGAGATAGATGTTGAAACCACGAACACTCGAACAGCAGCAAAGGAGATTGACACTCAAGAAGTACGAAGTCTATACTTTGACAAGAACAAATCAATGAAAGCGATAGCTGCGCATTTTGGTTTTAGAACAAAGAATCCAATTCGGCGCATTTTCAAAATCAACGGTTGGGAAGCAAGACCGAGTTCTCACCCAAAAATAGAGCTGGATTCAGAAGAGATTCATAGATTATATTTTGATGAGCGTCTATCATCATATGAAATTGCAAAAAAACTGGGAATCTCTAGAAGCCCAATTAACCGACTGTTCAAAGTAAATGGTTGGCAGTTCCGCTCGGATATCAAAGATGTACCACTACAGGATGCACACAGATTATATTATGAAGAAGGAAAGTCAATGAATGAAATTGCTAATCACTTTGGTTTCAAATCTAGTTTCTCTATACGACAAGCTTTCAAGAACCAAGATTGGGAAGTCCGCTCTCTAAAACAGGAAATAGATAGAGAGGAAGTGTACAATCTCTATTTCGATGAGAATTTATCAATGCAAAAGATAGCTGACCTTATTGGGTGCTCGATAGCTCCAATTCGTCGCATATTTATTGAAGAGATGTGGACTTCTCGTCCCCATTCAGTTCCTCAAAAGGAAATCGATTCTGAGGAAGTATATAGATTATATTTTGATAAAGAACTCACGCTACAAGAAGTAGCAGACCATTTAGGATTGAAGAATGGGAATTCACTACGACGCATTTTCAGACAAGAGGGGTGGGAAACTCGCCCCAAAGGGAAGGGAATAAACCGCGAAGAGGTATACAGTTTATTCTTTGATGAAAAGTGGACAATGGAAGAGATCTCTGAACAATTAGATTGCTCACCAAGAACAATTGGTCGTATCTTCAAAGAAGAAGGTTGGGACCCCAAGAGAGAATTGGACCCCGATGTGGTATTCAGATTATATTATGATGAGAAGATGTCTTTGAATGAAATTGGACAATATTTCGGATTCAAAACCCACCATCCAATTCGTAGAGTTCTCCGGAAGATGGGGTGGGAGCCTAGGGAATTTGATGGTCTAAGTATTGATGAATTGCGAGAGAGCATCTTTGGTACCAGCTGTAATATATGTGATTTCGAAAAGGAACTCATCCATAAGAAGGATGGAAAACCTCACCATCGTAGCCTTCTATGGACCAAAGAGAACCTAGAATCACTGAATCCTGATGAATGGGTAGCGCTATGCCAATCTTGTCACAAGGCCGTACACACGCTCATGAAGAAAACAAATCTAGAATGGGATGCAATTTCAAAAATCCTGAAACAGATTATTAAGGACGATTCGGACTGAGAAAAAAGCGAAGACTGGACGCCCAGAGGTCTATGGCACTCATCTTATGACCAAGTTGAGGCAGTACCTCACGCGAGCTCAAATCTCGCCCCCGAGGCCATGTCCTTTTTTATGTTCTATCGGACTATCACCTTGAATGTGCCAAAGCAAGGGGCAACCAAAGACCTGTTTTACGTGTTCTAGCAGTGTTTCTATTATCAGTTCTTCCAATCCGTTTAACATCATAGAACACCAGGGTTGGAATCGCAGACACTTACTTCACTCGCCTT
This sequence comes from Candidatus Thorarchaeota archaeon, assembly GCA_029210805.1. Classification (GTDB taxonomy): domain Archaea; phylum Asgardarchaeota; class Thorarchaeia; order Thorarchaeales; family Thorarchaeaceae; genus MP5-2226. Next base: position 19,801 of record JARGGA010000005.1, on the reverse strand, counting down.
TGCAACTATATCGCCACTCATTTCTCTGCCTCCCACAATCCAGCGGTTCCTTGATGCACCGGCGTTGGACCAAATTCAACAGCCCGTTTTACCATCTCATTAATCGCATTGGTAAAGCGTTCAGGTTCTGCACTAAACATCCTGAACATATCGACTCTTTCACCCTTCCATCCAATGGCATTCAGGATATCTCGGGCAACATCCACCTGCACCTGTGCTATTTCATTACCCGTTCCACCAACATGGCACCTATCCTTCTCACAAGCAGCAATCATGACAGATCCTGCACCATTTTCAAATGCTTTCAGAATATCAATTATGCTAACACGCCCTGCACAGGGGACTGGAATCAACCGTGTGCTTGCAGGGTATTCCATTTTCCGAGCCCCTGCAATATCTATGGTGGAAACTGCGCATTCTTCGCAGTAGAAACACAGAGTCGTTGGTTTGGTTCCTTCAGCCTTTTCCAATGTTGCTTCAATTTCAGACCAAAGTTGGTCGTTGCTCAAGAAGTTCAATTGTGTTGCACCAGAGGGACACAGGCTCTGACATACACCACAAGCATGACAATTTAGAGTGTCAATGGCTGCTTTGAAGATAAATTTCTGGTCTTCATCTAGCTCCTCTTCCTCTGTCTGCTCAATCATGAGGGGCACTCCACGTGGACATTGTTGTGCACACAGACTACAACCAACACAGTCATCTACGTTCAGAACAGCACCACGGGCAATTGACTGGATTTTGCCTCCTTGCAGCTCATTGTGTAATACCAAGGCTGCAGCTTGAGCATCAGTTACTGCTTCGAAGACGAATTGTGGTCTAGTTACAGCGCCAACCGCAACAACACCACGTCGACGAGTTTCATTTCTTCGAAGTTTTCCATAGAGTTCTTTGATATGACCATCCTCTTGCAGAGCATACCCTAGAGTTTCCGATAGTTCTGATAGTCCATCAGAGGGAAGAATTGCTGCAGAAAGAACGACCAGATCTGCAGCGACTTCAAAGTACTGATTCAAGAGAGAATCATAGATTTTGACATAGGTCTGTCCATCCTTTTCCCAGACCATACTAATGCGTCCACGGATGTAATCTACACCTTTTTCACGTGACTCTTTGTAGATCATCTCATTCTCAAAGGGTACTCGAATATCCATGTAGACGATTCTCACATTGATACTTGGGTCCCTTTCAAGAAGTTCGAGTGCATTATCTATTGCAAATGTACAACAAAGCTTGCTACAGTCTCTCTTGTAATCCTCAGACCTGCTTCCCACACATTGAACCATTACGACCTCTTTTACATCCCCATCATTATAGGGTCTCTTGAGAGCCCCTCCAGAAAGCATGGTGGAGAGCTCATATTGTGTCAAGACATCAGGATTCTTTCCATAGCGATATTCTTCCATTGCGAATGGTTTGAATTCTTTAAATCCAGTAGCCATCACAACAGCAGATGTCCGTAACTCGCCCTCATTTTCATCATTAGTCACGTAGTTTACAGTGAAGTTGCCCATTTCACCCTGGAAATACTTGACTTGAGTCTGAGTCATGACTGTGATATTCTTACTCTTCTCAAGTGCTTCAAGTCTGCCTTTCAATACTTCAATACCTGACCTGCCAGTCGGTGCAATCACTGGGAGATTTACAACATGACCACCCAGTTTTTCTTCGAGTTCTATGAGGGTTACACTGTAGCCTAGGTTATCCAAACTCAATGCAGTTTCTATTCCAGCTATTCCGCCACCTACAACAGTCACATGTTTTGCTACTTCTTTTTCTTCAACTGTCAGCGGATTTGAGATGCCTGCCGAAGCAAGCCCGCCACGGAGCATATCAAGGGACTTTTCGGACGCTTCTTGCTTGTCCGGATGCACCCACGCAGAGTGTTCACGGATGTTGATATACCGAATTCTAGAGGGATCTATACCCTTTTGTTTCATGTATTGGTCAATTCTTGGCTGAATTTTCTGATTTGTACAAGCACCAAGAACAAGACGACCATTACTCTTACTCAGGAGTTCTGCAATCTTCTCCAGTCCGTCATCTTGACAACATGTATCTTGAACTGTGACGGAAGATGCCATTGCGACTTTCCCTAACTCGGATGAGAGAAATTCGTAATCTAGATTAAGTTGTTTGCCACATGTGCATAAGAGAACTGGTGATTTTTCAATATCTGCCATTTAATCACTTCCTCCCTTGGAGAATCTTTGAAACCACTGCTCTTGCTTGTGTAACACTTTCGGGAACCTCAGCTGGTCCCAAAGCAGCTCCACACGCATAGACATGGTTTCCGGCTACAACTTCATTTTCTGAAACAAGGTCTGCAGGGGCAATGAAGCCGCTTGCAACTTTTAGCCCAAGTGATTCGATTATCTTCTCTCCACCTTCAGGAGGTTCTAGAGCTGATGACAATACAAAAAGGTCTACTGGAAACTTGAGGTATTTGTCTAATAGCGAATCGTACACGATGATATCAAGTGTGTCATCATCTCGTGGTTCAATCCTTGCCACTCTTCCACGAACGAATTCAACGCCATTTTGTCTGGCCTCTCGGTAGTAGCGTTCGTGTGAGTCATAGGTTCTGATATCCATGTAGACGACACTAATATTACTCGCATCACGCTCCTCGGCAATAATGTTTGCATGTTTGAGGGCAAATACACAACATATCTTGGAACAGAATGGATAGTAATTCTCATCTCTACTTCCAACACATTGTACCATCATTACTCGTGTTGTAGGCTTTCCATCTGATGGGCGAAGGAGCTTACCCCCTGTAGCACCATTTGGATCCAATATTTGAGCCAGTTCGAGTTGAGTTACTACATTCGGATACTTTCCATATGCATATTCATCAATATTGACTGGCTTCATCTCGTGATAACCAGTTGCGATAACAATGTCTGAAACCTTCACTGTTTCATCTCGAGCTTCAGCATCCAGATTGATTGCCTTAGTTGGACACTCCTCGGCAGCTTTCTTATCGCCTTCATTTGCTTTAGATGCATCATAAGTCACTGCCTGTGGCTGACACTGAGGGGATACCAGTGAAAATGCGTCTGAGTGTTCCATACAGAGTCCACACATGATGCACTTCTTGGCTTCGACATATTCTGGTTCAATGTGTATTGTAACATCGAACTTTCCTGCTTCTCCTGCAATATTCTCAACATATGAGTTGATTTTGAGGTCTATATTTGGCTGGTCAGTGAGTGCACTTCTGTAGAAACATTTTCTGATACCTGGACGCCAACGATTGCCTTCGAAACAATAGAAGCAATCATCAGTTGGAAATGCCTTGTAAAGATCCAATGCATTTCCTCCAATCGTCGGAAGTCTTTCTACAACGATAGTGGGAACTCCTGAGTCTGCAAGTTCCACCGCAGCGGTGAGACCTGCCACTCCAGCGCCTATGATGAGGACCGGATTCGACATCAGATATCATACCTCATTCCGTCAAATGGTTCATGATCTCATCCGCAGCTACACGGTTCATTGAGAGTCCAACTTCATCATCATCCATTCCCATGGCAAGACCTAGTATTTGGGGATACAATAAAACTGGAAGATTGTATTCTTCTCCATATGAGTCTTTGAGTCCCAACTGTTGCAAATCCAATTGATTTCCACATGCTGGACAAACTACAGTGGCAAACACTGCACCAGCTTCAGTCATGGACTTCAGCTTGTCACGTGCTAATCTGATTGCTAAATCCTCATCAACCGGCAATACAGTTGCTCCACAACACTGCTTCCATAATGGATAGTCAATGACTGTGGCGCCTGTTACTCTCACAAGTTCATCAAGTATCTCAGGAGAAAACTCAGTAACGTCCTCAGGTCGGAGAACATGGCATCCATAATGAATGGCTATTCCCACGCCGTCTAAGGGTTTGGTGATTTTCTTTTGTATTTGCTCAATACCAATATCAGAATAGAGCGCCTCCACAAAATGTCGTGGTTTGGAGGTACCTTTGAATTCCAGACCCTCCTTCTTTAGCACCTTATTGACTTCTTCTCTGTATGACTTATTATGCTTGAGAAAATGATACACATCCTTCAATGACCCAAAGCAACCATTGCAGGGTGTAAGAATATCATGACCATTTTTCTCTCCAATAGCTAGGGTTCTTGCATTAACAATCAACCATCCCATATAATCAAATGCTCTAAGGTTTGGACTGCCACAACAAGATACGCCTTCCATATAGTTGAGTTCCATCCCAAAGGCGTTACCTACCTTGATCATTGCAGCTTCATAGTTTGGGTAATTAGCAGGTACACTGCAACCCATATAGAGATTGTATGACGGCATTCTATTCCTTTCCTCCAACAATCTTACCAGATCGGGTATCTTTGATTATTGCCCTAAACTCATCTGTTGAAAGACCAGGGACAGCAGGTTCTAAATCCATATCCTCTCTTTCCCAGTCTGCGGTTACTTCATAGAGTTGACCCTTTTCCATCAGCGTTTTTGCAAGGCCAACAATATTCTCGGGTATCTTTCCTTCTTCTGCAGCCAAATTCTTACAGTCAAAGAAGATGTCAGTGACCCTTACTTTCTGAGGACATCGCTCTTGACATTGGAAGCAAGTCAAGCATAGCCATATTTCGTCAGAGGATAACACCTCTTCACACATTCCTAAGATTATCATTCGAATAAGCTGATGCGGCTTGTATTGCCAAACATTCGCGATAGGACATGCTGCAGTACATGTAGAACACGCAAAACATGCAGTTAACTCATCACCATTAGGCATGCTCTTTATCACGGCTCCAAATTTGGGATCGAGTTTTGACATGTCTATTGGGTCTACCAATACAGCCGGAGGGCCGTCCTTTCCATCTGCTTCGGTCATGATTAATAACCACCAATACGATGACTGGCGAAGGGGCTAGATGCCACAGCACAAATGAAGCCTATATTAAAAGTTTGCAGATAACCTATTTCTTGCATTTGATGTGAGTGAACACCAACAAGAAACTTCTGTGTTCCGCCCTTCTCCTGCCAGTGTCACCACTTTGCAAATTCACGAAGAATTTACAATGAGCAAGAGCATTGTCTGTCATCATTGAGATGGAATCCCTCCTACAGACCTGGCCTCTTTCTCCTGTCTTTGTGCTGATTCATCACTTCCAGCGACAGTGAGCGTTTCCACAGTTTTTTCCACAGCAGGGTCATTATCACCCTTCCCAGCACCATCACTGATACTAACAAGGTCCGACTGGACATAGTGAACGGCCGCGGACTCTCCAGAACCTGATGTTGGTTCTTGTTTGGAGAGTAAGGACTTCCCTCTTGACAATCTCTTCGAGATTCTCGGTTGGGCTTTCAGTCGTGAGCTTCGTGATTTTGCCTTGACAATCGCACTATCCCACTTGCCTAGTCCTCTCACAGAGTGCAGTGACTTTGTGAGCGTAAGGAGTCGTGCAGCGATGTTAATACTACCGTTCCTATCAGCATTGGTCTTATGACCGCAGGATGGACAGTGGAAGTAGTTCTGCTTGGGTCTCGTACCCTTGCTTCCACACTTCCAGCACATGATGGAGGTCCAAGCCTCAGGGACATCTCTAAAACGAGCATCCTTTCCATCAACATTCCATCCTAGCTGAGCCAGCCCGTGTTTCAGACTGTCAGTTATCCTTGCAAAGGCCCATGAGTGTATCATGCCCCTGAACCTTCGTCCTTGGTAGTTTCCTCGCTTTGCACGAACTCGAATATTCTTCAGACGACCAATGGCTACATAGAGTGTGTATTTCTTGGACAGTTCTGAGATATAGTCGAGAAGTTGACGAACAAGGACTCGGTCATATTCCCGAGATACATTCTCTCTCTTTGAGCGTAAACGACGGAGTTTCTCAGCAACTCTATCATTAGGTAGTCCTTCATTCTGTCGAGTGTGCATATTTCTCTGTAGGTCTGCAACAATGCAATCATACTTCTTGATAATTTTGACCTTTTCTTTTTGTACGAAGTATCTTGTTTCCCGTACTTTTTCAGGAGTAAGGAGGGTAGAACAAACAGCTTTCTCAACTCCAAGATCAACACCAAGGATAGCTGCTGGAAGGCCATTCTCTTGAAGTTCGTCGATGTCTATTCGCACCGCAAGACTCACCCACCATTTTCGATTCCTGTCAGTGAAGATCTGTAGTGCCTTTACTTCACCTCGTCTTATCTGGTTGAGGTGAAATGGAGACACCTTGAGAGGAATACTCAGTCTATCATGATGGATTCTTCCCTCTCTCACAGAGTCAAGAGCATCCCTGATATCAAGCCACCATCGAGTGACAGAGGTTTTCTTTTCTATCAGACTGAACCTTCGAGAAAAGACCCAGCGTGGTATTCTTCTAGTCGCATTAATCGAAGTAGGTCTTGAAGCACGCACTCCATTTTTTGCATTTAGTTTGAGATAACTCTCATAGAGTGCAACTGCGGTTTGTCGACATTCAATCAATTCATTCTGTGAGATTCGGGGAAATCGGACCTTGAAGTCATGTGGAACGTTCGTTCTCTGTTCATAACCCGGATTCATCCTAAGCGCGGTCATGGTATGCTGGTCCAGCTTGCCGTCGCTAATTCTTTGTCTGTTCTTTCCCGTTAGCAACTCGTCTTCATGTTGTTCTATTATTCCAAGAAATGCACGAATCACCCTAGTGTCCCTTCCAACGGTCTGTCTAAGCCTCTGCCTAGTCCTCTCTGTCATTACTTCCCATTTGATAGGAACCTTGACAGAGATTATTACACCTTTGGAACGAGCCATTGAATTTCGCCTTCTGAATATATAAAGTTCTGACCCAGTTTCTGGTCAGTTGAGTTCACTCCTCTTCTTGTTCAGGAAGAGGAATTTAACCTCGTACATTGATACAGTCAATGAATATATAAAGTTATGAGAGTTATTAATTAGCTAATTATTTAATATTTAGAACACTAAATTTCAACACTCATATACGATTTTAAAGAAATAAATACAATATAAATACTCTCACCTATTGAAGTTAAATAGCAAAAAAGGATATAGAAGAATGAGATGCCAAGACGAAGAGGACGACCTGCACGACCACTCCCCATACATCCAGAGAGAGTAATCTCTATCGCAATGCAGACAGGTCTCTCTTCAACAGTGCAACTACAGAGGGCAATCAAGAACAAGACAACATCGAAACACTACAGAAGCTCGGATGAAATCTGGAAGATTGCCCGTCAGGTATATCTCCTCACTAAAGAACGAGGAAACCCTGATTACTCCTATATTCTAAAGGCTGAGCCGCAGATCAGAGATAACAATCTCAAGATGCTGAATGAAAAAGCGGCTGAGTTTGGATTTACAGAAGTTCAGAGGCAAAGGAACTCGGATGGTACAGTAGGACCTCATAATGCACGACAGAATATCTGTGGTGCCAACCTGAGAGAGTTTTCTGAGATGGACTTTCCACTCCCTAAGTCGATCAAATTTGGAACAAGAACTCGGAGAGATGGTGTAAAGAGGAGGAAGTTCCGTGTAGCAGGATATGAGGGGACATCCTTTGGTCCTAGAGTGATTCTCTCCCATCCAGACCTTCCTTCATTGGACTTTGGAGATGCAGCAAGAAGCCACAATGAGTATCTTGCAACATTTTGTACAATTCATGATGTGCCAGAAAGGGAAACTTCTCGTTATAGTAATCTCCTACTGCTTCTGACAAGACCCTATCTGGAACACATCTATTCAGAGTACAACTGCGGAAGACTTGGGTTCAGGAATGGAATAATTGAAGCCCTTGGCAAAGTAAAAGATCTGATCACAGATGCTGGATATCAACCTACCATGAGGGTGGATAGGAGCGTCACTAGCACTCTTGAATATGATCAGGGAGAGGTTTCTATAGACTTTACTGATGTTCAATATGATGAATTCCTTCAGTTGTATGGAGATTCTCCAGTGTTGCGGGAAATAAAACGACTCAAACAGACGGGCTTCTACAGATCGCCTGGTGTTATCGAGCCATGTATTACAGTGAAAGATGTTGAATACATAAGAGAGCAAGCAATCAAAAGAGGTCAATTAAAAGGATCAATCATGCATCGGAGGATAGAGAATCTCTTTCCAACCCCTTGGGATTTGAGGGATGCCATCTTTCAGGGACATGAATACACAAGATCCTCTGAATATCTCATTGTTTCTGAAGTACCACTGGATACAGACTCAGGAAGAGGGAAGGTGGACATCACACTTCTGGAGAGAGTTGTGACAACGGATGGAAAAAAGGCACTCTATCGACCTGCATTAGCTTGTGAGATCAAGACACGAATGGGACACAAGTGGTATCTTGATGCTATACAAAAGGCATCAGAATCAAGAGGAACAGATGGAATTCCTCAACGTGTTATAGCTGAGTTTCCTCTTCAGGATAGGTCGCTGGAAGAGAAAGAATGGAAATCGATAGTCGATTCTACTCCCTATAAGAACGCTCGAACACAGGTCGCAATCTATGCAGAGGCACTGGCTCAGAGATTTCAGGAGGTCACGGGAGAAGAAACCGCCCATGTATTCAGGGCCACGATAATGATCGAGGCAATCACAGACATCAATCAGATTAGACGAATCATTGAGGGACTTGTTATCAAGGCATATGAGTTTCTCAAGAAAATCAAGGGGAATGTAAAAAGAACCATCATCACTCCATCAAATGATTCCGATTGTAAAGTTGTTCTTGTTATTCACAAACAGAGAGTTCTAAGGAAATCTCAAAGCAAGAGAGTTGAATCACCCTGGAGCCCACCTTACAATCCCTTTCACCAGAACGAGGAGTCTGATAGGCGGTTTATCCTCTATCTCACAGGAGAGTCCCCTACATCTGCTGGAACCTCAGCTGCCTACAACGCACGAAACTATCATGGACTGCAGATACTGTATCAGATGAAGATGAATATCCCCAATGCGAGGTTTCTGTGGCTTGATCTTGCAGACCAGTTCGTTGAACCAAAACTGGCAGAGGCTCGATTGCGTCTAAGGCCTAGGAGGTGCACTCCAGAAGAAGAGGTAAAGGCACACTATGATCACATTCGTAACTTCTTTGAACAGATAGAGGTCAAGGCTCATCTCAATAGCATTCTCTCCCATCTATATGATGATGGTCTTGAACCAACCTTTGATATCGAGAAAGAGCCTGACAGGCCATTAGTTATCGTTGTATCCGGAATTGACGTACTCAAGAATGCCACTCCAGAAACCCATAGAAACCAACTCCAGATTATTCTGGATAGACTACTGGCAAGTCTTCCTGATGAAGATGATACCACTGTCCTGTGGTTTGACTCACCAGTTCCCTCTGCTGAGAAATCGATACCGTATGCGACCAGAGCTTTACTACCATACTACTCTTCCTCGTCACTAGCAGAGTACACGACTGAGGTAGTCTGGAATCTACCTTCCCCTCCAAGGAGTGCAGTTGAACCTGAGAAATGGACATTGCCAAGTATTGGTGATACTCCAATATATGATGATATTCGATTGATTGTCACACATACTCGTGAGAAAGTAGACATAAGATTCGAGTCTATTCCATCACTACAGGGATGGTCAAAACGCTTCAAGAATCAGGGAAGTGGTCTAGTATACAGAGAGAGGACTGAAAAGAATGCCTTTCCTGAAAAAGACCTTCGTGAGAGGATGAAACTTCTGGCTCTCACACTCATCCCATATATTGTTAGGCTCAATCCTAAGAACAAGTTTCTGGGCGAACTAAGTAAGACCCTTGAAGAGCAGTATGATGAACTGATACAGGAGTTCAAGGGTAGTCCAGAGGACGTTATCGTTTCTGTGGAAACCACTGATAATCCTCCAAGTATAGGACCCAGTACACTCGCCCTCTTACGATTTCGACAGCCAGACATTAGGTCCGGTAAGGCTTACGTTGCCATGACACTTGGAAGGATCAATTCACAACGTCTCTATCGTTCGCCATTGAAACTACAGACTAGACCAAGACAGAGAAGTGAAGCTCCTGAACTGATCTCAGACGCCTCTGTCATTGAAGAAAAACTTGAATCTGAATGGGTGCTAGGCATCGAGTTCCAATCGGGAGAAACTGGCACTCATCGGTGGACGGTCCTTCAAGATCCAAAGAAAAGTTCAAGGATGTTGGTGGGCTGTTTTTCGAACAGACCTTCTAAAGAAGATGAATATTGGGCTGAAACCAAACAAGAGATTCTCGTACAACAGACATTAGATGATATTCTTGGATACAAGCAAGTCATTATTGCATGTAGGGAAACCGAACAGGGACTTGAGGTATGGTTCATAGACCCTGATAACGATGACAGAGAGTTTGGAGGACTGCTTGAAGTGATACGCAAAGGATATTCCTCAGTCAGTCAACTACAAGGCATCAAACTAACTGAAGCCCAATCCATTACTGAACCTCCATTAGACTTCAGACTCCCAGAGGAATTCTATCAACGTGTTTCAGATGCTCTGAGGCGCTACCTAAATTCAGTAACCTCTCCAATCTCCATTAGTGTGCTGCTAGAGAGAGAAGAAGATGTCTGCAGGGTGGCCTTTGTTGACAAAGATGGTGACATACTTCAGGAGGTTGAACATGAGTCAGTTCCAGACCTGCTAAGACTCCTCAGGTGGCCTATGATTCATGCGGGGCCAATGTACACAGATGCAGGCGAGTATGTGACATGGAATGTATTTGATGATATTAAGTACTCAAATCTTGACTTTCTCAGACCATATATCATCTTTAGCGCAACCAGGGCAACTCCAGAGGAACTCCCTAGTAGGGTTTCTCAATTCTTCGAGGATGCTGAGGAACTCACAGTAGAGATTGAGCATGATGAGTCTGTTTGTCCGATTGCCCTTGGGAAAGAGGACGAACATGGTGCGTGTTGGTATATCAAACTCCCAGCAGACGCTCCAAAGAGATTGGAGCGACAGCTAGATGGGTACAAGACAGGAAGAGAGATACATGGCCTTCTTGCACCAAGATGCATATGGAGTGGAAAACTCTACAAACTTGAGGTATCGTTCAGTCACAAAGCAGATACTCCTGAGTGCATGGTCTTTCAAGAGGAGAAATGGATCAGACTCCTTCTTAGAGAGTTTGACCATGTTCTCTCTTCGGTCCCACCAGGGTCCTATCTTCGAGCTGAGGAGGAAGAATGGGTTGTATCTATTACAAGTGGTAAGAGAGAGGTTGGATGGTATGCTATCTCAACTGCAACAGGGAAACCCTTTCATCCATTCTACACCACCTATGAATTTGATTTTACCAATGACCTGAAAGAGGAGAAAGGACGAATTCTGACCCTTATTCTGGAGCGCGTTGGAATCACTCTTGATGAGATCAATAACCTACAAGAAGCTGAGAAAAGACTGACTAAAATTCTCGAGGCTGACGGATTTGGAGTGACCAGTCCGCCCTGCGAAGTAACAATTGAATATACAGACTCACAATATTCTGTCATACTCAGTCTAGATAGTGACATAAGGAGTCTAGAGATAAGAAGGGAATCTTTTGATATTGATAAGACCGATACAAGAGAGAAGGTCGAAGAGGGATTCAGTGATTTGTTTAGTCATGAGTGGAGTTCGTGTTTCAATATCATTAATGAAGAAGATGCTAACAGACAATTCAAGGAAGCACTTGATTCCTTCGGCCTATCTAATTCGTGCGATGATCCACAAGATGAGGACGGAACTGGACCCTTGCAGTTGAGGGTGTATGAGGAATACGATTGTTTAAAGTGGATAGTAAGGGATGAACAGGGAGAAAAGGTAGCTGATGGAGTCTTTCTATATGATGCTGTAGAGAGTATATCGGTATACTCCATTGAGGAGATTAGAAATCTGATTGAAGCAGAAGTAAAAGAGATGAAAGAGCGCATCGCAAATCTGGATGAAGTATTGGAAAGCGAACTCGAAGAAGTCATTGAGGAGCTCGGAGAGTCATAAGCCCTATCTTGAGGTGAGTCATGCGAATTTGCTCCTTCTTGTGCTAGTCAGTTTCTATGAATATTTTTGAAGATACTATGTTTCTGAGAACTCTTACAATTATTTAGAAATTAAGTTATGCAGAAGCAGACATTATGCTACCAGTCTTCAAGAGCTCTCTTCTGAATGAGTAGCAGAATGCAAAAAACTCCAAAAATTATAGTAGCATCGAAGGCTAAGATATACAATATTCCCATTTCGTTAAGGGGATACATAAAATTACTAACAAGAGCGATTGCAACAGATACAATTCCTGCAATGTAGAGAATCCACTCTCGTTCCGCTGTCATACGAATCAGGTTAGATAGCATCCACTTAGAGCTTTCTATTTCTTGGAATCTTAAATCTTCTCCATCCGCTCTGCAAGTTTATCTAATTCTTCAATCAGGCAATCATAGCTATCGTTTATCTGCTGTCTTATCTGCCCAAGTAGTTTTAGTATATACCCCTGAACTTCTGTTGATGAACCCTGTAGAGCAACCAACGTTGACTGTTTTCCATCCAACAAACGAAAAACACCTGCAAGTGCCACAAGGAGCTTTTCAAACGATTCTTCGGAGTTTCTGCTATCCCTTTGAACTAAGCTTCGTATGGTACTCACACGCGATTGAATATGCTCATCCATTCTATTCAACCTCTTATTTTGTAGGAGCTACTCGTGCAACTGTTCCATCTCTCAGCCATACCTTAGCGTTTGCAGTAGGAATCGTTGCAACATCTTCTTCCTGAAAGGGGCCGTACACTGTTTCATCCAATCCCATGAAAGATTCTTCAACGGCTCTCAAAAATCTCACCATCACATATTCCATCTCTTCAGAATCATCCTCGACTTCTTTTTCTGGCCGAGATGGCTTCTCTGATTTACCTGTTCGTTTCATTGTTGGTACAGGAGACCCTGCAATCACTTCATCAATGAATTCAGTATGACTTGAAATTCCCCTTTGCATACGATTGTGGAACTCTTCCTCGGCCAAAGTCATTGATGCCTTAGGTGTTTCATTTTGTAGAACCAAGTTCATTATTTTAGTGCGTCTGAGCATTAGGAGGTCGCGAAGCATATACTCTATGTTGAGCCCTTCTTGAGTTAGCAAATCTACCTGAATGGCGTTATCCGATGGCATTTCAGCCAATTGCTGTCGAATTGACGATAGATAGGATACCATTTTACTTAGGCGAAGGTCTTCGAAATCTTGGAGATTTTTACTATCCTTCTCGTTTTCCCATGCTTTGCTAATCGTGTCATATGAAATATCACTCAACATTTGCCATCCCCTTACATAATAGAAAGACTGCTGCCGCCTTAGGTAGATCCACAACGGTATCATTGAATGGCCCATAAGTAGAATCTGCAATTCTGAACTCTGGGACATCAATACTTCTCTGAGGAATTGTTACCTTCAGAGAACCTTCGTCAAAAACAACAGCATCACCGAAAGGATCAAAATTGGAAAGTGCCTCACGCGTAATTTCATTGACTGTAAATCCAGTCTTACCATTTAAGCTTCCAATCAATCTAATCACCCTATGAATATCAGTTGTAACAGGTTGATCAATATCTACACTGTATAACATTGCAGCTTTATTCGCTATCTCTTGCCAGTATTTTGGACCCACCCCTTTTACTTTTGCACTAAGGATAGGTGGATTTTTCCTCAGTCCCTCAATTGCATCTTGCTTATGAACTGAAATTCGCTTAAGCCATGGCTCATCTCCTTTATACAATTCAATAGAATCAATGAACTCAATCATGGCATCTGCAAGCTTTCTGGCAATCGCAGGAAGTTGCCAGTTTCTTAGTTCACCAGTAGGAACAATTCTAAGAAGACCGTCTGATGAGATTGTGCTATTCAGTCCCATACCTGTCAAGTAGTGAGCAATTTCCATTCTACCATTTGAGCTCAAATCGAAGACACTTGGGTCTCGTACTCGTATATGGTATCCCCGGTGGCCACTATAATTCAACTGAATATATTCAGGATCAATCCCGAAGTGTTTCACAAGAAACTTGTCGTACAGTTTTATTGTGTTCTCTCTTGCCGCATTCAGACAATCATCACAAATCCATTTGAGACTTCTAAACGATACGCCATTACAACTCGGACAATTTTCTGGTGCTTTTCCTTTTCCTGCCTGGTTACATTCAGTATTTCCGCATTGCCAAGCGTCATGTTTGTTTGCACAGGGTATGTCCAGATGGTCAGCATCGATATCAAACACGAGTTCAGCACCATTCCACTCCTTTTCTATCATTGAACGAGCTACCGGCACTCTATAAAATGCAGCCGAATGATATACACTGTGAGGCACGGATCTAGCCAATTCACCCAATAGATTATCTCGCGATCGAAAACCAATGTGACGCGACCATCTTGTTGTCTGTAACCCCTGGGCACCGCAATGAGGGCAAATGTGAAGATTTGAGAACGACCTTCCGTTTTTTCCACAGCCTCTTTGAACGTCTGTTCCATCATCTAGAGTCTCTATACGTTTCTTGCACACCCATGAGAAATCCCAGTTTTCCAGACCAAACTCACGGTTCTGAATTTTATCAGGTATGTCAATCTTATCATGATTTGTTCGGTAATACTCCTGAAACATCAGCTGTAGCAACTTTCGGGTGCGCGCTTTTTTATCCGGGGCCATTCTTCGCACTCAATGAATATCTATTATTTCTCCCATCTCTGTTCGACAATGGGAGCTAGTATGAAACTGATACGACCACTTTCTGCGATTGCAAACTCGACAATGATGGGTCTATCAGTGCTGAAACTAAGTACTACACTATCTCCAGCCATTGCCTTGGCAATTTCAGCCAAGTAACTCAATGAGTATCTTGCGCGAGAGTCATTTATAACCTTCAGATCAAAGAGCGCTGATTCATCGTCTCCTTTCTTGAGAGATACCTCTGCTTCGCCTGTATCTCCTTCTCCTTGAAACGCAATTGAATTAGAATTAGAGGATATTCTGATATGATTTGAAACAACACCAATGTCTTTCACAGCTTGCTTGAACGAATCAGCAAACATCTCAGCTTTAGTGTCATGCGTCTTAAGGTCTGGTTCTTTACTCCTTGCTTCTGGTGGAGTAAGTAGCTGAAGACTGAATCGTCTTTCTGCCTGACCAATCATCTTAATCTCAAAACGCTGATCTGTTGTGTTCAAGTTGAACTCTAAATGGTCATCGCCTGCCATTCTCTTACTTACCTTGACAAGATCATCTATGCCCAGACAGACATCATGCTCACCTTCCGACACGAACTCTTGGAATACACCTTTGGGAAGTTTTAGATTCACCATTGCTGCTTTTGAAGAGTCAAGCTGATTCAACACTATGCCAGTATCTGATATAATGAAATGAGCATCAGTTAGCAAAGTTGCCAGTGCATCAATAATCTGTTTCCAGGTTTTGGTACTATCCAAGGTCGCATGAAACATTACATATCCTCCGAACTACATTCTCATCCTGCAAGTGCTTGATTAATGCTTTCCGGTAGATGAGCCTAAGAAGCTTGCTCTCTTTTTCAGAGAGCGAAATTCCTTATAGATTATACTTCTACTTGTGATATAATCTCCCATGTTCTGATGTTGGACGTGTACGGAATATATGTATAATATTATCCCTTATACAAGTGGCATGTTAGACTGTCAGTTCAATCGGTCTGGTAACCCCACAGCTCAAAATCCCTGTTGTACTGTGAACAATACTATCCACGGGGGAAAAGCTACTCCTCAATGAATCTGATTCCTTCTTCTCCTAGGGCCCGTTTGACCTTCTCTCTAATTGCTTTAAGCTCTTCTTCCTCAAGGTCATATGGTGCGAGATTGTCATTCACTTCAGTATCAACACGCTCGGTGTATACTCCTCCTGCATATTGAGAATCTTGTAGATATTTGTAAACGTCATGAACAACATATAGTTCTGCGAAATCTCCCATATTCGACTCTAATGATACAACAATCCTTTTGCCGCTGAGCTCCAGCCCCTTGTAACTGAAGGTTTGACCATGTTCGGTCATAGAAATATCAACCTTCATCTGTTTTACCACAGCAGGAGCATCTTCCCCAGCGTCCTTCAAAGAAACTTGCGATTCAATCTCTTCCTCAAAGTAAGATTCCTCCCTACATTTTTGAAATGCTTGGCCGAGTCTAAAATCCTCAGAAAGTCCGAGGAATCTGATATCCTGAATATCAGTTACATTCAGAATCATAGGATGCCTGATACCGTTATAATAATCAAACAATTATTCGCACTCTGTTAAGAGCATTAGTGTAGACTTGGAGAATGTAGCCTCCTCCAATAGACTTAGTGAGGAATTTGGTGGAAGGTCCTCAAAAAGGATTCCAAATCCACTCTCGTTTATTCTTGTGATTATGGAAACCTCGGTGCCTTGCTTAGTAGCCAGTAGGGCCTTGCATGTCTTTGGGTATTGATACTCGGCTGGATAAAATCGGCTCCGGTGAATAAGAGGTATGAGGAACGAAATGGAATCTTCATTATAGATAATATCATTTCTGTGGTCCCAAGTGAGAGTATGTCCTTTCGAACGATATCCTTCGCCTTGGTGGATTGGCGAGCGGAGGAACCGAACAAGTTCACTTGTCCTTGAGAATTCAAACTGCTCTTCAAATGATTCGCCTTCCAGATTAACTTCATAGACCTGACGATGTTTGTTAACACTCACCATCAATTTTACTGGAACTGCTCGATGCTTGACCCGTGCCAGTTTCCTAAGAGTATCATCAATTGAATCGGGAATTGCTGGTATACTATTGGGTGGTGATAGGGAGATTGTGGTTTCTAGTTTAAGCCATGGAATACTATCGCGTCGTGTACCTGGTTTGCCATGGGCTATGGTGAATGAACCCCATCGAAAATCATCATCATATTCATCCATCACCGGAACCCAGAGAACCTGAGTGTTTTGGACGATTGATATTACAATCGGAGTTTTATCAGTGGATGCCAACGATTCTTCTGCAAATTCTTTCAGGTGTTGAGCAGTAGTTTTACACGCATACCATTTCGGGGGAATCCATCTTTCTCTGAGCCTTTCAATAATCCCTGTTAGATATCTACCATCATGAGGGATAAGTAGCATAGCATCGAAACCAGTCTCAGACTCTTTCCAGAATATAGCACCAATCTCCTCTTCACCTGCCGCTCTCTTGGGGAGATCGGTCTGCGATAGTGTCTTAGTGCGTGACCTGTGATTGGAGAGAATTGCTTGAAAGCTATAGACCGACTTTGTTGTATCATATTGTATCCTTATACCCAGCTGGTAGAATATCCACTCAGATATGGGAGTCCATAGATATTCTGCTAGAGAGGGGTTCCTATTGCTCAGTGTACTCAGAACTGCAAGGAATAGGTTATTACCATAGATTTGCAAAACATCAGGTATTTGCTCTATGACCTCTTCCAGTGCATCTCTTTTTTCAGTATTCAAGAGAGTTACTGTGTTCTCTCTATGTGGTAGGAGAACGTTCCAGATTTCCAGTCTACTAGAGTCTTCGAGGATGATTCCTTTGACTCTTCTAAGTGCATCAAGGAAGAACTCGGAGGTTTTTAGAGAGGGGTTCTCTTTCATGAATCCAAATTGGATTGCACAGTATCGTTCTATTTTCTTACAGCAAAATTTCAGATCATTAGATAGCGACGATTGCTCAATTAGGTGCTTTGCCGCATAGTGGAGCCGTCTTAGCTCACGTTCACGTGTTTCTAAGGTGTCAATCTCTCCAATCCACACATCCTCAATTCCTAGAGGTTGAGTAGAATCATAGTACTCATCATCACTCTCAATGATTTGTGTTGGAGTCTGTTCATAGAACCAGCGTCTGGTAATGATCCTCTTCTTAGGCGTTTTGAAATCATATGTGTAAGCATCAATGTATTTTGGGGTTCCTCTACGCGGGGTTGGTGGCGGTTTCGTTAACGCGAGACCTGTTCTTTCATCCATTGTTGAGCCCCCTGCAGTGCCAACCGTGTGAAAGGTCGATTGCCAAGGTAAATTCTGGGAGAGACGCTCTTCTTCTTTCTCCTTCTTAGCAGATACAGGCTCTCTACGTCTGAGAGTACTGGGTACAAGGGTCAATGCATCATCAAGAATTTTGGGAAACTGTACCTTTGATAAATCACCAACAGATGCTTGAATGCTGGAAAGTGTCACTCCTCTCCCATGCATAGGATGAACATTAGTGACATGATGAAACACCTCCTCAGGAGCAACGTTTCCATCCCGCTTGGCAAGTCCTCTGAACTTCTCTGCAAACCCCACAAGGTGGGGAACGTGTATTATTGTACTCCAAGGGTTTGCCCCAGTTGGAGTGTCTTGTACAATGATTCGAATATCCTCTTGCTGAGGAGCCATCCACCCAAAGCCCCAAGGAGTTGTTGGGATATTGTAGATACTCTCATCCAGATGTGTTCTGCGTGGAGAGTCATACCTGAGAGGGGCAATGCACTTCCGCTGGTAGTGAATATTCATCCGTGTGTGATGAGTGCCATTGTCTATCCAGATAATATTGGTCTTCGACCGCGGAAGGGTGTCAAGCAATCGTTGTTCAAGGGAGCGGAGCAAATCTTGTTGATGACCCGGAAACATCTTCGAACGTCTGCCCTCCCATCAAGAAGTATAATCCGTTCCGAATTCTGTGCTTCTGAAAGGGCGGCGGTAATGTGCCTAGATAGTTTATCAAACGCTTCTTCTCCCTCTGTAAGGAGTTCACCGATATTGATGCTTAGGTCATGGAATTTGATGGATCGAAGAGTGGCAGTGAGTTGATGATGCTGCTTCTTAGGAATTCTTTTCTCATGCAACAGAGAATCGAGCCCGAATCTCTTTCTGACGAGGTTATCAGATTTGTAGTCCCCCATTAGATCTAACCAAACAATCTCCTTTATGGTTGGTGATGAAGCCTCAATGCTCTCTTGGATATGATGGAGGAGATGCCAGTTTCGTGAGAGTTTCGTTGTAGTCACTCCTGAGGAAGTTGGAGACGGGATGGAAACGTAGAGTGAAAGAGTCCTTTCATCTGTTTCTCTGTCACTGAAAGGGTCTTCCATTGGTAATTTATCTGGATTGACCATCTCATCAAGGAGAGCAGTCGGACCGCTAGAGGGTGTAGCAAGTAACGCAACTCTTGGAGCATCATATATAGTATCTATCGGTTCTGGTTTAACCGCGAGAGCGTTATCCTGCAAAACAAGTTGTTGAACGAACCCTGTCATTAGGTCTTCAAGGAGGTATTGAAAAGCTGGATAGACCTCAATTGGACTCTGGTCTGTATCCAGAACAATGACTCCCTTCCAGAGAGATGTAGGAGGAGTTGGGTCGTGAGCGGCCACCTGTCCATACTCGGTGAGTATTGCATTCTCATAGTCCAAAAACTGGTCGAGAGCGTCCCAGTCAGGACCTGAGCCAACGAGGCTATCCCATTCATCATCACTCATGGCACGTTTCCATGCGTAAAATGCAGGTGTGATTGTTTTCTTTCGTTTCCGTTTAAGCTTTAAACCGAACAGATTGAAATCAAAAGCGGTCTTAGTCTTGACCTCTAGGACCATCACTGGCGTCCACAAAACTTGCTCTGCAATCTCTCTTCGAATGAAGACAGTTATGTCCACCTTCCCCGAATGCTTTGCAACAGGCAATTCAGCAACAACCAGAGTTGAGGATATTGCATCAAGCATCTTATCTCCTGAGAAAACAACTTGTTTCAGAGACACTTGATGATGGAGGTCTGAAAGGAGGATTCTGTGCCAGTCGTTACCGTTCATTGTAAGTTGCACAATCTTGGACACCAGAGTGAAGTGCTCCCAGA
>JARGGA010000277.1 GCA_029210805.1 Candidatus Thorarchaeota archaeon | reverse complement strand
TGTACCGCAACGCTTTGGAACATGCAGGAAGGACGTTGTTAGCCGATTGGACCCGACGACAGCTCTTCCTGAGCGCTATCAAGGTATTGTATGAGAATCCCAATGACATCCCTTCCTTCCTAAGACGGAAGCGTATCGCCTCAGCTCTTGTTCGCAAGGTACGGGACGGGTGTGAGTCCACCAAGAACAATGGGTCGGGATATCATCATGCGTTAGGCGTATTGCGACAGCTCCGTTTCGCTTTGGACAAGCTGATTATGGAGAAGCAAGGGGTCAAGATCACTTGGCGAAGCAAGCAAAGGAAGTATGTTGCCTCTCTACTGAAGAAAGGCTCTCCTACTGGGCCCTACTTCCATGGACTTGTCCTGAAGCAGCTACAAGAATGGCAATCGCAAGGCTATCCGTTCACCACGCCCCAGCTCAAGAGCTATTCCCTTGACACCAGCGCAAGTACTGAGAACTCACCCGGACAAGGGTACTGGTTCGCTCTCAACCCTGAGAGAGAGCATGAGGTGCTGGTGCATCTCAAGCTCCCTCCTGGTATCGATGGGAAGCATCACGAGACCTCTCCGTACAAGAAGCGGACCCTGACCTTCCGGTTCCTTGATTGGCTGCCCTCAGCAACTGCGAGGGATGAGAGGAAGGAGCAACACGCTCTCAAAAGAGGAGATGTGTTCCGGGCTGAACGCCTCCGGTTCCGACGGCTTATGTTCGAGGATATGCACCAGCAGCTCTTGCACACCATCGAAATACAACATCTCACCCACCAGCTCATGTTCCTCAAGCGGAAGCATGGGAAGGATGCGGATGAAATACTCACTGTGAAGAAGCGCATCCATGAGCTGAAGAGTTCCCGTCGGAGTGCTCCTCCTCGTATCGTCTTTAAAGATGGCAGGGTCGTCCTGCAGGTCCCCTTCCTAGCTCCGGATGGCGAGGTATTGCAGGAGTCCATCGGGGAGAAGGAGTACACCACCAAGGCCGGAGTGGATAGAGGACTGAGAGTGCCGGTGGTGCTCTCGGTGATGCAGGGAAAGGAGTACCGCGAGCTCCTGCTCAAGATGGAATGTCTTGTCAAGAAGCGCGAGCTCTTGAGAAAGCAGGCATACGTCCTGCAGGCAGAGACAGATAGGAAGAAGAACAACTGGGAACGCAAACGGACCGGACAGGCATATCCAGGGCACATCCTCAAGAAGGATAGGCACATAGCCGCCCTGTGGAGGAAAGTTCGTCGTCTGGACCGTGAGATCGCCCGTGTAGTTGCCTCTCGTACCGTCTGGTTCTGTGAACAGCATCAGGTCAAGACCGTGTTCTTCGAGGACTTGAGAAGCTTCCAGGGCCACGCTGGCTCCAAGGACCTGAGCTATAATCTATCCTCGAACCTGTGGGGGAAGGTCATCGACACTGTCCGCTATATGAGAGAGGCACTTGGTCACTCCAAGTACTCTGTGTGGACGGTCAACCCCCGATACACCTCGCAGACCTGTCACCAATGTGGGGAACGAGGGAAACGAGTAGAGGACACTAACTCCACTATAGAAAGAAAAGGTGGGGAGTACTTCTACTGCTCAGAGTGCGACGAGCACTTCCATGCCGATGTGAATGCGGCGCGAAACATCATTCATGTTCACCAAGGACCCAGTACCGTTGCTGGGCGGACTGCCTAGACTCCATGTCCAGGTTTGTCCAGTTTACAATCAACGGTATCAGAAAAGCTTCTACATGTAGAGGGACAATGCATCTTTTGGCATAGTTTTCATCATTCGAAAAGTCATCTTCTTCTTAATCTCTTTTTGGGAAAGCAATCCTCCGATAGAAGCCGCTATCAAATACCTGGCATAGGGATCATCTCTGAAGAATCGGCATAGTATATCCATGTTCTTTGCATTCTTGAAGAACACATTGGCTAGTGACTGTGACACCTTTAGCTCGCTCTGGATTGTCTTTTGGCATTGCTTTTCATAGCTCTTGAGAGTTTGAGGATTATCGCCTCTGACTGCATCTTTGACCGCATCAGCTGCAAAAATGCCGGATTCTATGGCTTCTGGAATACCTTCCCCTGTGAACGCATCAACAAGTCCTGCAGCATCTCCTATGAGAAGACTCCTTCCCTTGACAATTGTTTCTGCAGGTCGAAGTGGGAATCGTGATGCGCTATCAGACAGGATTTTTGGTTCTATATCGTGAGCTTTTTTGAATCTCTCAAACCAAGCATCATAGCCTGCTCGAATATTGGTAACTTTATCTTGTCTGCAACAAGCACCAACACTCAGAACTGTTTTCTTTGGAAAACACCATGCGTATCCATGTGGAAAATCACCAAAATACAACAATAGTAGTTCAGCATCGTAACCACCTGGTTCTCCACAAATCTCCTTTACCTTTTCACTTCCCACCTCAGCTTCTATCTCAATCGCAACACTCGCTGAGTCTTTTCTCCATCCTTTGTAAAATCCTAGCTGCTTGGCAACAATGCTGTTGATTCCATCTGCGCCAACAAGATAGTTGGATGTGTAAGAGTTTCCATCCATACATGTGACGGTAATCTCTCTTGCACTTTCCTGAACGTCCATAACTTCAGCACCTTCTTTGACAACGGCGCCAGCTTCAGATGCCTTCTTCAACAACAAGTGATCAAAGTCTTCTCGCATCACCGTCCAGCCTGGTTTGGAGCGGTCCTCTGGTATACAGTCAACGCGATACCCTTCCGGGGCGAAGAGTGCCACTCCACTTATTTTTCGATGAATGACACTGCTGATATCAAAATCAAGAAGTTCTAATACGAAATCCTTGAGTCCTCCTGCACAAGGTTTGTTTCTTGGAAAAGTGGCCTTATCAAGTAAAAGAACATTCAATCCGTTCTGCACCGATTTTCTGGCAGCGGTCGCTCCTGCAGGACCACCGCCAACCACTATGACATCGTACTCTGCCATCTTGAATCAACTGAATATGGAGCAACAAGGCACCCGATAAATGTGGTTGCTCTACCCTTCTATATCATTATTCGCTCTTCTCGCTTGTATGATTTGAACCAGTAATGCACTTAGTGCAATTAGAAGAAGCCCTATCCAATCAAGAACAGTTGGTATCTCACCTAAGAAGATGATTGAGAGAATAACAATCTGTGGCAGCATCGTGCCATTGATAATCGTGATATTGACTGCTCTCAATGTCCGCATTGCTCGATTCCAAATGGTAAATGCGATTGCAGTATTCACCACACTCAACCAGAGAATATAGAACCATGAAAGAAGACTGATGGTTTGAATCCCTTCCACTAAGAACGCTGAGAATAGTAAGACAAGAGATCCAAAAAGCATGCTAACACCTGTTACCACAATGGGTGTGAATTCTTTCTTTTTGTTAATCGCCCTTCCAATGATAGAGGAGAATGCATTTGATACAACACCGATCAGAACAACAATCACACCTAGTAATTGGAGACCTCCAAATTCTAGTGGGTAGAAATACAATAGAACCCCGCCAATTCCAATTAGGATAAGTCCGAATTGTCCCCGTGATGGTATCTCTTTCAACAAGATAATGCCCAAGAAGAGCACAATTAAAGGAGTAAGATTCAGTAATAGGGAAACCGAAATGGCTGGCAATAGATCAAGACCTACAAATTGAGACCCTTGGGTAATCGCAACAAAGACCAGTCCATACCCTGCAAGCACAATTATCTGTCTTCTATTAGCATTTTGAAGTAAATGTTTCGTTTCTGTTCTTCCTATTATGAGTGCCATCAATATTGCTGATGCAATAGTATATCGAAGCCCTGCAAATGTAAGAGGTGGTATTTCTTCCAAACCAAATTTGATGATTACCCATGATGATGCCCATAGGACAGTGACAAGCAATGCCTGTGCAACAGCCTTGTAATAATGCCGAGATGAATCACCGTCTTTGGTTTCGGCGTCTGTCAAATCCATTTCTTTAGCCACCTATACAACCGGAGCATTAATCATTGAATTAACTTTATACCGTCCTACGACGGGTGTATAAAATGGTGGTTCAGTGTGTCATTGAGGTGAGTTCTGAGCACTACTATTCCTGCGAATTAACCAGAAGAATTCCAGTGCGTGTGAGTATTGTAGCTATCAATGGAGAAACGGGTTTCGGAATTTTAGAGTCATTGCAAGGAAACGAACAGGCATTGAAGACGTACGTGGAACAACTTCGTGAGTCGTCAAGTATTGTTAGTGTTGATGTTACCTATGAATCTGAAAATGTATATTGGACTCGAGTTGTACATAAGATGAATGGACCATCAATACATGATACGATTTTGCAACAAGGATGTATGTCATTCCTTCCTATCATTGTAGAACGAGGTTTTCAGATACATACTGTACTTGCGCCATCACGTGATATCTTGAGCAATCTGCTCCACGCTCTTCGTGAACGATTCACCCGCGTAAAGATTCGACGAATAAGATCAACTCCTACTGTACTATCTCAGGAAATTCTAACTGAGAAACAGAAAGAAGCATTTTCCCTGGCATTTGAGGCTGGTTACTATTCAATGCCTCGAGAATGCAAAGTAGAGGATCTTGCTGCAAAATTAAAAATCAGAAGAGTTGCGATGCAAGAACGCCTACGACGGGCGGAGCATCGCATTTTCTCCTCATATGTTGAGGGTGGCTGTTAGATAAAGTAATCAATTGTTTTTCTCAGCACTACGCTTGTCTCTGAGCCTATCGAGAAGTTCTGCGGT
>JARGGA010000276.1 GCA_029210805.1 Candidatus Thorarchaeota archaeon | reverse complement strand
TATGCTCCTTCAAGGCTTGATGCTCGCCCAGGTATCTGTGGGAATACTTCAAACATCCGCCAGCGTATTCTTTTCCAAGAGTCTTAATACATTCCTAGCTGATACCCAACACAAGTTCAGCCAAGAATGGGGTATCAGAAGCTATGCCGAGTTCAAGGCTATGTGGGGAGTGTTGTCAGAAATTGCTGGGGAAGAGAGTAAGGCATTCGCAAAGAGATGGATGATGTTGACCTTGGCTACTGAGCTACTAAGCATAGGGGTTCAAATAGCTACTGTCACAGCACGAATAGGATGAAGGAGAACCCAATGGTCGAAGTAAAGGAACTGTTTGAGATATTGAAGGGTGAGGACAAAGGGAGGGTTTTGAAGAAACTCTCTGATTGGGGTGGGGATGCTGGAAGGGCACCCCCTCCAGTCAGTGATGGCGAGCGTGAAGCCCTTCTCTCAAAGGCTAGAACCCTGCTTGAAGAAGGTTTTAGCAACGCTTCATCAGGATTGATCCACTGCATAGGTGTATGCACGCCTAGACTGGATGTCCTCCCTCTTGTACATTCATCGATTCCCCGATTGGACTCCTCTGCGGAATTCAAGTGGGTGATGGATACAATGCACTACGGAGAAGAATACATCGCTCATGTCTATAGACAGTGGGGGATATTCAAAGAAGACGAACACATTATCCTCTCTGACATAGCTGCAATTCATTTCGGCAATCCCAATCTCTTTAGGGTTGGCACCATCTTTCTCACAGACCAGAGATTGTTAGTTGTTGGTGCGCTTAACGGACCCTTCCTGAAGAACGAATCATCGTATCGCCCACTCTACGACGACTGGAAATCTCACCCACTGTTACACATGCACGATTTTGTGTATCTGAGAAACATCTCAGCTGCTAATTCCGAGTGGAATAGGACATCTAAGTTCATTCGAGTGAGATCTTATACAAGATATGCAAAAGAAAAAGGACGTACGCTCTACGGCCCATATTTCTTCAAATTCGACCTACCCACTACGGTGAAGGAGGAAGAAGGCCCACTGGAACTCTTGATTGAGCTACAAGACCTGCCAAGCTCTATGTTTCCCAAAGACTGGCGAAAGACCAGACAGGACATAATAACGGAGAAGATACAAGAACAGCTTGGTAATATTAGTGCAGGGAGCAGCTTAGAGAGTTAGAATCGTTCGTAATGGTCTATAACCTTTATTACCAATCCCCCTGAAAGTAGCTAATATCCATACTTTTCACTCAACTCAGTGGCCTGAGGAGCGCTGTTTTTTGTGTCTGAGTATTACTCAAGTGCTCTTCGTTACGAAATTCCCTCCTACCCCGACTCGCTTGGATGAAGGCTTTTGATTCCTTCTTTTTATTATGTGTATAACATAAGAGTAATTATACAATGAAATACCACCAAAAATAACATCAAGTAGTAGAGGAATTTGACTATGGCATTCGTCGCGACAAAAGAATCTGGTTTCAGGATAGTTATGATAGATGATTTTAAGATTCCAAGAGGAGCGATTCTTATTACAGGCTGGCACGGTTTAGGAGAAGTAGGCTTCCTAAGCACCGCCCATCTTGTCCGCACACTAGACGCGGAGAGAGTGGGTTTCATCAAGAGTGACATGTTGCCTCTCTTCGTTTCAATGGAGAATGAACGCCTTGTTCTCCCCTTCGAGATCTATTCGTACGAGGAGAAGAACATGATATTCTTTGTTCCAAGGTTTCAGCCACATCAGAGCGAACAATGGGGCTTCATCGAGAAACTCGCAGATTGGATTGTAGAGCAACAATTTGGCGAGGTCCTTCTACTTGGAGGACTTGATGCGAGTTTCAAAGAGGATGAAGAAGAGATGCGATGTGTACCAACGGAGGCTTACAAGGACAAGCTTGACAAGTGGTCGATTCCCATTCTTGAGGAAGGTCTCTTCGTAGCAGGACCGCTTGCGCTCATGTTAGCAGAGCTCGAGATACAAGGTGCACCAGGCATGGGAATTCTTACCTATGCAACTCGTGGTCGTCCTGACCCGCGTTCTGCAGCAACGATGCTTGAAAAGATCAATGAGGTCTTTGGTGTTAAGGCAGACACTGATCAGCTAATAGAAGAGAGCAAAGAGATTGAGAAACTTGAGAAGATGAGAAAGTCCATTGAAGCGGACACTGATCCCTCACAGATGTATCTCTAAAAGTGAACTATTCTGGTAGTCATCCCATTCGTCGAAGGTACCAACCCACATCGATGAGGTTTCTGGCTACCAGTCTATCTTTTCCAATCTGATGTCGCATGAATGCATCAACAACAAGCATTGCAAGGCCCAATACATTTCCTTCCCTGTCCTGCACAATTACTCTTTGCTTTCTTTTCAGGGATGTTTTCAGATGCACCACGCCTTCTCTGATGACGCTCTTTCCATAAGTGAAGACCTGTGCAGCTTGCTTTGTAACAACCAGAATATTCTCTGTAAGAGGTGCTAGTCTCTCTTGAATCGGAAGACTGAGCTGAAGCTTATCACTTGATATATCTCCTAGCCACAAACCTAGAAGCCTAACATCAAAACCTTCAAACCCTTCTTCAAGTATTGCGACCCACTTCATGGGAATAAGATAGAATGATCTTACCTTCTCATTAGCCATAACTACAGGAACAAGGTCTCCAAGAAGCTTCTTTGTGATTCCTTTACCGAACTCTTCGTCAATATGTTTTCCAATCTTCTCCCACTCAATTGGGTCGACGAGCTCGGGCTTCATAGGCATCACTTCCTTTGATGATTTCACTCTCTTATGAGATGTTTCATTGATACCTATACATCAATACTAGAGAGTCTGAAAGATCCAACAGCTACAACAGATATACCTAGACACAACAGAGGAAGACTTGAGATAAATACGCCAAAGACAATATTCCCTAAGACAATCCCCAAAAGTAATCCTCCAAGAAGTCCGACTAGCAGGGTTATCATGATGATGAATATGGACGCAAAGGAATTGACATAGAATGCACTACTCTTAGTGTTTTCATATGTTGGATTCATAGCAGTGAAACCTACGCCTACTAGAATGGCCCCACATAACACAAGGTATGTATGAATGAGCATAACAAGAAACTCAAAGGGTCCCAATGCTAGTACTAGTGATACGATTATGATTGGTGTGAGTGCGATAGGTATTCCTAGTAGAAATGCTTCCGTCAGACGTGCTTTGATGAACTTTGAAACTCCCTGAGGAGTGGATTTGATAACCCACAAATGATCTTTGGATTCCACAAATCCTATTCCTCCGAATGTTATTCCGCAAATCATACCAAGCATCATACTAACCATGAAAGCCACTACTATAATGGTCACCCCTGAATCTCCAAAATCATTCAAACCAGAGAAATTCATCATAACTGGCAAAAGGATTGAGAGAAAGATAGCATAGATTATTTTGGAAACATTTTGTGCTTTTCTTCCAAAGTCCTTCAGAGATGTAATGACTAGAACTCCAAAGGAACCTGGCATGATTCTTCTAATCCCCCTCACAATTGCGTTTTCTTTTCCAACTGTCGTGACTGTTTCCGTCCGAGCCCCTCCTTCAAAACTGAAGAGTCGGTCGGGAATTGTGAGTCCAATAACAAGTACTAGTACCGCAAAGCCGCCAACGAGTATACCGTCTACAAGTACATTCAATCCCAAAATGGCTTCAAAAGTTAGAATTGATGAAGCTGGAAGACTGATTCCATTGAAGTAGATAGTAATCCACGTTATGAGATCTGCACCCCATGTTGATGGAAGGATTAGGAAGACATTCAGTCCCAGTAATTGTGAGAATCCCTCCGCGAAATACATCAATGAATAGAGTGGTAACAAGAACACGACCACTACAACTAGACCCATTGCTTTAGCAATGTCATTACCTCTAGATGAATCGCCAATCTTTGCCTGAATGGCAGTACTGATGATAGTTGAAAGGAGTAGAGTTGTAAGGGCAAAGAGTGCAATAACGACATAGGCGATTCCTTGGCCAACCAGACTTACTTGATAGAATATCATAAAGGGTGACAATAGAACTGGTGCCAAAAATAGAATGAACAAACCATATGAGGGAATTTTGCCCAAGAACATGCCAATCAACATATCGCGACTACTGACATTATTGCTCAGCATTATTTCCCATTGTCCTATTCTTATCTCTTGCAATGCGTAAGAGATCGGATATACGAGTACCATGATCCAAAGAATCAAGATCACCGCTCGCATGACTCCTGGGAATGCACTTGCAAACACCATTTGGACTTCAACAGAGAAGATGTCAAGAAATCCTGACATCATGGCTGGTGCTCCAAAGAGCGCCCAGAATATACCCACAATGAATAGGAATAATGTAGTGATTCTTCTTTGCTTTCTGAATTTAGCTGTCATAACTTGATACTCAGCCTTGGCAACCGTAAGCAAATTTCTAGGCACTACTCTTTCCTCCAACTGAGAAGATTCTCTCGATCAACTTCGCCGCCGACTAGTTTGAGATACGCATCCTCAAGGTCATTGGCATTCGTTTGGTTGATGATGTCTTGGGGTGTACCCAATGCAATCATCTCACCCTCATTCAGAATTCCAATTGCCTGACATACATCTTCTGCGAAATCAATCATATGAGTACAAATGAAGAAGGTCGTGTCCATCTCTGTGGTCATTGCTGAGATTAGTTCCTTCACAAGAGCACTTGCAGCAGGATCAAGTCTGGAAGTAGGTTC
>JARGGA010000275.1 GCA_029210805.1 Candidatus Thorarchaeota archaeon | reverse complement strand
AACTAGACCATTAGTTCTATAGGTTCCATCTACTTTGACAAGAATCTCATCCTCTGCATAGGCTTCCAAGTATCTCTTAAGGAAATCTAAATCAGAATAACCAAAGTGATCTGCAACTTCCTCTAGTGTTCTAGGATTTGACATAAAATCAAACCAACCTTCATTCCGCAGTACATTTACCGAATTTGCCCTGTAGAAATCACGTATTTGATTTCCTCGAGTCCTTGCCCGACCACCGAGTTTCAGTATTTCTTTCCAAGCTTTAATTGTTGATAACATATTGTTCACGCCAATCCTATCCTAGGATTTTTCTCCGATTGATGAAGTCTACAAGTTCGAATACTTCCTTGTAGCTTGAAGCTGCCTTTCCTTCCAGCACTTCAATAAGGGTAATGTATCCCCTAAGTAATGGTCCAAGAATATCCTCTGCAATCGGATGTCTAGTTGCAGTCCTCTCAACGATACTTGGAATCCTGTCTTCAAATGGTGTATGAAATGTTGTATGAAGCATGTCTTCATTCATGATTCGTGATAGCATAGATGGTGTCAAGTCGGGATTCTTCTCGAGAATCTGGAATATCAGTTTGAGCATTCTGCGCCGGGGTATGATACTATCTTCAGTTTCACTAATGATGTGTGGAGCAAGAGCATCTACTGCCTTTACAAGTGAGCCATTTCTGAAACTCACACACAGAACTCGACTATCTGATGTCCATACATGGAGCCCCATATCTGCAATTCTAGTTTCCATTGGCTGGGGTATCGTATTGTATACTCGCCAAGCTTCCTCAACCCGATCTAACGCTAGAGTTGCTATTTCAGACGCATTCACACTCTTCGGACATACAACATCAACAACCCAACGCTCTGTTCTATTTATCAAAATAGCAAGTTTGATGTTGCTAGTCGATTCAATTGCAGGTGTATCCTCATGAAGGACCCAATAGATCCTGTCAATTGAAGGGTCGATTTTGTCAAGGGGTTCAGAAAATGCATCTCTATGGCCTCTAAACAGACCCATGTGATCAACAACAACAGAATTGGTGTGGCGTTCGTTTTCCACATCATGAGATACACGAAAAGTCATCAATTTCATACCGAAGAAATCTTCGTGCTCTGTTTTTGTCATAAATGTCTGTGAATCTGCAGGATCAAACTTGATAGCTTCACCACAGATGCGACATGTAAATTCAGTCAAAGTTCTTATTGCGGTCAATTTCATTGTATTCTCCTGATTCGTTTTGAGGAAGCATTGGCAACTAGCCATGACTGTAATTCTTTGATGCCCTCACCAGATTTGCAACTTAATTCTAGGTAACCTGCAATCAATGGCTCAGCTTCCATTAGTCCTGCCACAAGATGATGATCAACGCATCTATCCAAATCACACTTGTTCAGAAGCAACAGAAACTGAAGGGATTTTCCAGGTCGTTCTTGGTATTGTGTTTTTATGATGGAAATCCAGTTCTTCAGATCTAGCAATGACTGGAGATTCTCAGCAGAGAAAACTAGGATTACAAGCTCTACTCCACCTAGTGCCAAGCGGCTAAGGTTTCGAAGGGCATGAAGTGGTAAATCTAATTGTCCGGCAACATCGACTAGGAGGAAGATACCTTTTGACCCTGTACCACCAATATTCTCGACCCCAATAGTTTCAATCTCAATGAATGGTGTTCGAGAGTACTCTAGAGGTGAATTTGAACTTTCAAGCGATTTACCCTCTTTCATCACTCTCACAAGAGTAGTCTTACCCACGGCTCCAGACCCAGCAATAAGAATCTTGGTGACTTGTGACCTCTGCTCCATCGCTGCTATTGATGTGCTGTCTTCTAAGTAGGGGGAATTCGTTGTATTCGCCATGTTGATGTCCTCGTCGTGTCATTCCCTTCAGAGTCTAATCGGCGCGATGTGGGATTATAGATAAATTTTATTTTTAATTGTTCGATTTTATCCCAATTCATTAGGATGGCGTCAGAAGTCCTTTGGAGGCGTTTCATCTAAGCGAGAGAGAGATTTTCGACATATTTCAATGAGAAAATCGTTGTAGGAACTAAATTACTTAACATACGGCCACTCGCTAAGAGTTGTATCATCGTTTCATATCTCCCAATTTATTTTGCATTGGTAGTATCAATTAGCCATTTTTGGAATTCATCCAAACCCTCTCCTGTTTTGCAGCTAATATCGAAAGATGCGATAATCATGGGTTCGGATTCCATGAACTGCTTCACAAGTCCGGGGTCAATGCAATGTTCCAAATCACACTTATTCATTACCAATACAAACTGCAGGGTTCGCTTCTCATTATGTTGCGTTTTTATTATAGAAATCCAATCCTTGAGATCAAATAGTGTCTGAATATTATCAGCAGATAGTACCAGCATCACCAATTCTACGCTACCAAGGGCTAAAGTGCTGAAATCACGTAATGCATGGATAGGAAGGTCCAATTGTCCAGCAACATCCACCATGAGGAAAATACCCTTAGATCCTGTTCCACCAATTCGTTCGACACTTACTGTTTCGATATTGATGAACGGTGTTCTGTGATACTCTTGAGAAAGGTCGGTTATCTCAAGAGGTTTGTTGTCCTTCAATACCTGTAACAGTGTTGTCTTTCCTACTGCTCCAGAACCAGCGACTAGAATTTTGGTTATTTTCGAGCGTTCAGGTTCAGTAGAGGATGATGTCAATTCGTCTTTAAGTTGTGACGTGTTCATTGTGTTCGGCATTGTGCAGTCCCCTTGCAAAGGCGGCTCTCTAAGACATATTATGAGATAATAGTTAATGTTACTTATAAATAGCATTCTATTGTCCCACATGAAAATTGTGCTTCTAGGATTGTTCAAAACCCGTTCTATGAGGGAGTGAAAATACTAACAAACCGGTCAGGAATCTCTTTCTGGATATAGCATTCAATTATAATTGCTAACTTAACAAATGGTCATTCCAGCAATATCGCTACTATATATAGTTGAACAAACTAGTTTCAATACTGACTGAAAAGAAGACTCTGAAAGAAGTAGTGTATGGAGTATACTCTAAGGGAAGGGTTCGTGTGTTTACAGGGCTATTAGTTGCAGCCTGGATGAACGCAGCCGCCTCTGATGAACGCAAGACCTCACATCAGTCACTCCGATTGCGACGCCAATATATTTGTACTTAAACCTTGTGACATTTCAATGCAAACCGCCATCAAATGTAACAAGAGGCTAAACGTTTATCTTGCTAGTTCAAGTGCTATTTCCTGCAAGTATAGCACTCTACAAGTGATATTTGCAGAGTTGGAGATGGAGAGCTAGCAATGACTGATGATACAACAGCAAGTCCATTTGAAACAGAGGGTGGACAGTCAAATAAACAAAAAGTAGTGGCTCTATTCGAAGTTGTTTTTGTCAGACAGTCTTCTATGCATTAGTAGCGATTGGGCTTTTGATACTAATCTATGGAACGGTGAATTTGGATCCCTACCCCCTTGAAGCATCATATATTGTAGGTCTACTCTGGTTTCTAATTCCTGGGCTCATGATATTTGGATTGAGAAGGAAAAGGATAGACTATGGACTTCAGAAGTGTTGTCTTCTCGTTGAATAACATTTTTTCAATTGATTAAAGCCACCATCTATGGAATAGAATGATAGGATACAATATATACAGAAACAAAAAGAGATAGGAGGTGTGATAGTATACCACACTCTCATAGGCTCAGCATGATGCTGAACCTTCTCATGCAGATACAGATCTACATCTTTAGATTCAACACATCTGAGAGTATTACAAGATTATGATTTGATTGCATTGTTGATTTTGGCGAGAGTCGCTGAATCAATGCTGGTCATATTATGGGTCTTCGCGGTATGTGTTGAGATGTTCTTCATCAGCGCATCCTTTGATTTTGCTGACGTTTCAAAGCCACATTTCATACCAATGTCTTTACAAGCGAATGTATGCATTTTTATCTCCAATTAGATAACTATTGTTAATAATATATGAGGGTTGACGGGAACGATTTCCACAGTAACACTGACTTGATATCCTTACCAACCGTTTCCCGAAACCTATACAAACCTGGACATTCGCGTTCAAGATGTTGTTCGGTTCCTGATTCATCGAAGCTGCTTTTCGCAAATTCAGAGAATTTGCAAAGAGTCTTACGACCTCTCCACAGGCGATTTTACGTCCCCGGCAAACTGACGGTGACGGTAGAATGGTCCATTGACTTGGTTCTCGTCGTGGATTCCTACTACATATATTGATTCCTCTTTGAATTATATAAAGCCCTACAAAATACCAGTCCTTTGTTCCAATAACCATCTAAGAAATGTCTAGGTTTGTCTGGTATTTTGGCATCTGCTAACAACCCTCAAAAAGACCTACTTAACAGTAATGAAGCAGGTTAGTTTTGATAGCGATTTAGCGCCTCATAGAAGTCCCTAGCGATATTTTGAATGGATTCTTCTAAGAGCCTGATGAAGTAAGTCCATCCGGCGAGTTTATCTAGAATCACAACAATAGAATGCTTGTGGTATTTGCATTAGCAAAACCGGGGGAATTCAGATGAAATCAATCACTACACTAGTTATTATTGTCATTCTGGTTGTTCCGACAATTGGAGTTGGAATGTCCTGTTTTCAAGAAAAACCGGAAATTCTGATTCTTACAACTGATCGTCAAGATGCAGACCTAAACCTGGCTATTAGCACTTTTCGAGAACAAATCACAGATAGTCATGTTAATATGAATGTAGCCC
>JARGGA010000274.1 GCA_029210805.1 Candidatus Thorarchaeota archaeon | reverse complement strand
AAGTTACTCCACCATCTCCCAACTCCTATCGTGTCCGGGCATCTTCTGATATCCAATTGATTTGGATGTAGATGCATTACAATTCCCGCATCGTTTAGCATCCAAGTTGGAACAAAGATGGCAAGTACCACTGGAAGTGTAATTAGCACTCCTACTATCGGATATGTGATTTGAATCAGGAGTTTAGCCGCTTCGGGGACGTTTTGTAGAGCTTTGAATAGTATCTCATTAATAAATCCCATCACGACTCCTGAAATTGCAACTGCAAAAATTGCTGGCGTTGCTGCTCTGCGAATCATTCTTGCACCGCTGAACCGATTCCCAATTTGAGCAATGTCCAAATCATATGCGGTACTTCTGATGATCTTTGTTCCTGCAAGGATTAGTATCGAAATAGGAATTCCCAGAATCAGGTATACTAGAATCCCTGCAAGAGGGATAACTCCCAGAAGCGTAGATACATCCGAAATAACATTTCCAGGTAATCCTTCTATCATATCATAATTGATTCCGATAGGAAGCGTCCGACTTAATTGTTCTACGACAACCCAGATAATGAAACTTGCAAAAAGCCAACCTGCTGCAGCAAATAGTATTGGTAAAGCAAACCGAAGATATTTCCGCACTATTCACACCACCACTTTATCATTACCCCGCCATATTTTAGCCTGCTGTTGGTGAATCATACACTAGTTGTATGTACTCTATTGTCCATCCCCATTGGATTTTTCCTTTTGGGAATCAGGTTCTCTCTCTCCAGATAACTTCCAGCAATCAACACATAAACGATGTTTTGATGGCTTTCGCTTACCATAGGACACCACAGTGCCACACTTTTCGCAAGCCATGATATCCATTCTCTAGTATTTCTCTTGATTAATTGTATGGAATGCCCCTTCATGAGCTGTAGAATCGTTTGAAGACTCTGGAAATTCCTAGAGAGAGCCAAAGTTTCTGATCCAACCAATTGGCCCCTCGAACCATTTTCAAATCCCATTCGCCACTCTCCCTTTGATTATCTCTGAACCATTGGAGTGCTTGCTCGATATTGGCGTCATTTCTTGAAAACCCCAACATCGAAAGTGAGTCCAAAGCAGAGAGGAAATCTGTGAACCAAAATAGAAATGAGAATTTGAGCCAATATTCAGGTGTTCGTCTATCTGCATACTTGTCAGATTTAAAAAATCTAGATGCTAGAAGTATTCCAGCTGCTTGATCTTCTTTATCAAAACGATGTTACTCATGAGTCGCAAGGCCTCTCAATACAGTTCCCGTTATCAAATGTGAGAACGGCTTTTCCCGAACCGGGTGAAGTGGCTCGGGTTGACGACAAGCATCCAGATATTTGGCTCCATGTGTTCTGAGAGGTGCCGTTGACGATATGTTTCAAGCTGAATATAATCCTCAGGTGTTTTTTCCAGTATTTCCAGGATATTCAAAGAGATGATGAAATCTCAGAAACTCAGCGTTCTCCTTTTCTAGTTAGACTTGTCAATATCTCCAGAGTTATGATGTATTTCGCAGTGGCATATGTTCAATTTACACATCTAGAGTGCCTTCAACCTGAGGCTTCTGTTCCTTGTGACACGATGTTAGTTTTTGTTCCTTTATTTTTGGGAATTCTCGATTCTGCTATGGCGTTTTGGAGTGCCAATGTAACAAAGCGATTCTGGCAAGCTGCATTCCTAGTATCCGTTCTTGCAATACTTGTGTCAGCAAATTCTCTGTTTCCACTCGTCTGGACTCACGATCCATATACGTCGTTACAGAGTGCCATGCTGATTCTTGGTGGGGGTGTTTTCATACTATCAATGATTGATTTGATCACCCTCAAGGGGATTCATCTGCAACGCACTTTTGATTTTGAAAGAAAGCAACCAGTTCCATCTTCTGAAATTCGAACGTACAAGGTTCATGATTGCGCCAAGAAGTCTATTATTAATGCGGAATTATTCACATCCAGATAGAATCATTGGGAGCTTTTGTTATGCGATTTCGAGTTCTATCTGTCTTAGTCCTGCTGTTCATCATATCTGCTTCTTCTCCATCGACATCATCACTGAATATTCAAGTACAAGTCCATCATATAATGGCACAGAGTGCTTCTCCTTCTGGACGAGACCTACCTGGATTTGAGTATGATCCAATCAATGAACGGGTGATGATGTTTGGCGGTGGAAATGATGATGATATTCTTGCTCCATACAATGACAATTGGATTCTCAATACGACATCGGGAGAATGGACAGAACTAGCACTGGATAATTCTCCTGTTTATAGATCTTCCACAGTGATGGCCTATGACTCAGCTGATGAAGTAATAATTCTCTTCGGAGGACACAATGGTACGGCATGGGCCAGCGATACTTGGATTTTTGATTGCAATACTGAATTGTGGACTGAGGTGACGCCAGCTCAATCGCCACACGGTAGGGGATCACACGCAATGGTTTACGATGCGGAGAATGAAAAAGCCCTCCTTTTCTCAGGATATAGTGAAGATGGTCCGGTTGTTGCAGACACTTGGGCATATGACTACACAGACAATACTTGGACAGAAATGAATCCCTCCGAGTCGCCTCACGCACGATATGGGGCAGGGTATGTGTACGATATAGTGACTAAGACTATGATTATTTTCGGTGGAAACTCGAATGGCTATTTCTCTGACACTTGGAGTTATGACTATGCCACAGATACATGGACTGAATTAAATCCCGCTGTTCACCCCCAGGCATTGAAGTGGTCGCGTATGACATATGACTCTACAAACCATAAGACGATTCTTTTTGGTGGGAATAGCATTTTATCGCGTGCACAGAATGAAACATGGATTTATGACTCAACGTCAAATTTGTGGGAACAACGACAGCCCACTTTAGCTCCCCCATCAAGAGAAGCATTTGGATTCACATATGATTCAGTAAATGAAAAAGCAGTTCTCTTCGGAGGGACAACTCACAATCCTACTGCTATGAATGATACATGGGCCTATGATTACGACGCCAACACATGGACAGAATTAGGGCAACCCATGGATACTACCCAAACAGGAATGGATCCTATCGTACTTGTTGCTATAGTATCCCTTGGGATTGTTTCGCTCATCATTGTTATTGTGTGTTTAAGAAGGAGATATGCTATGCCGTAGCAAATCCATTGAACTATCTACAAATCACTACTTGATGATTCTTCATCCCACGCTTCCATACTGTCTATACGCCTACTGTCTTTGACTTTGACTTATCCCATCCCAGCTTCTTGGCCTTCTTGTATGCCCCACTTGCATCCTCATACTTTCCCTGAATCCAGAGCGCGATTCGAAGTTCATTCCAGAGTTCGCTATCATTGGGTTTATCTTCAAGCTTCTTGCGAATGCTAGTTTCTATTCGTTGGTATCTAACTATATCTCGTTCACTCTGGGTTCTCGCAGCCATGAGAACACCTAGTATGAACTCACCACTACGAGTAAGTGTGTATCCTTGAAATTCGATAGGCGTTTCTTTGAGATATTCTGTGAAAGTATGGGACAGGGTGTCATCTTCACGTCTGATATCGCCTTCTACAAGTCTGCTTTCATACTCTTCTTCCATAAACGCCATGAGTTCAGCCAATAGGGCAGTTATCTCATCATCCTCCCCAAGATTCTCCTTAGCCTGCGACCATTCATAGTACACGATTTCACTTCCGATAATGTATAATGAATTGGGCGTAAGCTTCAATTTCTTCAAATCGTTCAGAAGTGTCTTGACAGAATAAACATCTCTTTTTGTAATCTTTACTGCCACGCGATGACCTCCAGTGTTATTCTAATTTTGTCCTAATAGGGATTCTAACCAATTAAGAATCACTATATGGTTGATTTTCACTTTTCATATACCTTCTATTATCGAAGAGATTTCTTGTGGTGATTATAACTTAGGTACAACGTATTCCTTGATTGTGTGGGTTTATGCACATGACGTACTCGAATGAAAGAAAATATATCGCTATTATTCATTGTTAGCCGGTGGAAAGGAGAGAGGAAATTGACAAGAACTACAGACGAGGTGCAATGTAATCCTTCAGAATACGAATCGCATCCAAACCATTCTTAAGAACATCTCCTACAAAAGGTAGACCGATATTGACAACATCTACAAGTTCTTTGTATTGAAGTAATCTTTCAACGACACTCTCAGGTGGTCCCGCTAGATCCTGCTTACAACCAGCCTCTATCATCTTCTCCCTAAGGTCTTCTGTAAAGAACTTATGAGGCCATTCCTGTTTTACTACATCCCGTTTTCTATTTTCAAAATCGTCATTATCCTCACCGATGACTGCTACCATGATTCCTGCAGACCATTTTAGGTCCTCAAAGTCGCGACCAACCTTTTCGCACATGATTTCCATACGCTCCTTTTTTTGAGCCAAATCATCTGCTGATTTCGTTTCGTAATCCAATCCGTCTGCAAATCTTGTTGCCGTTTCTTCCATCATCGGCGCCTTCAGTTTTTGTGTCCCAACCCAGATTGGAACTCTTGGATGTTGTACAGGCTTTGGTAAGAACATCGTTTCTTTGATACTGTAGAACTCTCCTTCAAAGCTTGGCCGTTCCTTAGTCCAAAGTAGATTGATGATTTGCAGTGCTTCCCTCAGTTGAAGAATCCTGGTCTTCGTGGAAGGAAATGGATAACCATACGCCTCATATTCCGGCTGTTTCCACCCTGCTCCGATACCAAGGTCGATTCTTCCTCCTGAGGCATTATCCAGATTTGCCA
>JARGGA010000273.1 GCA_029210805.1 Candidatus Thorarchaeota archaeon | reverse complement strand
TGTCGATGATATTCGGGTCCATATGATAGAGAACTGTTGAGGATGGTCCGAAAATTCGACCAACAGGAACATCCGGAATCATATCATCATCAACATCTTGTATGAACCAATCAGTATACGCGTAACTTCCTTGGTAGCTGATTTGTGTTCCAGGTATCTCTTTGTTTGTTCCGATAAGGAGAATTCCCTTGTGCTGATCACGGTCAAAGTGCTCCTTGATGCCTCGATGAACGAAGACCCACGATCTCCTTTCTTCTACAATAAAATCCGCCCCTATTTCTTTCGCCTTAGCCTGATAGTTAGCAATATTTTCCGAACCAACCTTCCCACACACTACTAGCAGTTTACTCAATACCTTCCTAGAAGTCTTTCCCAGTTGGTATTCTCTACTAGCTGTGTCAATATCGGATGATGATTTCTTGACGTTTGTGAGTAACTTCATCGTAAGTTTCCTGTTGTAGTGAGTGATATGATGTTTTCTCTTGTGAAGTATGTGAGTCTGTTCTATCAACCTTAGTAAGCTTCAATAGACCGATTCCTGACACTGGTCGATGGAGGCGCATTAGATATGTACGAAGATATCAAAGTTGTTTCATTTGACCTCGATGGCGTGCTATATGATGGAAAGAGCGCTTCGTATCCTGTCGCAAAGGCTGTGGGGTTAGAGAAAGAATTCCTTGCTATCCTAAAACATAATGCTGAGAACCAAGTATCAATGGAGGCGGCCATTATTGAGGGTGCGAAAATCTGGGCGGGCATTCCCGTTAGGGGAGAGTTAGATCACATTATTGAAACACTGCCTCTCATGAAAGGAGCCGAAGAAACCGTTGCGACTCTAAAGGAGTGGGATTATCTCGTTGGATGCATATCTAGTGGAGTTAGTCAATTTTTCTTATCCCCTCTGCAGAAACGACTCAATCTTGATTTCGCCTACTCTAACATTCTCAGCGAATCAGATGGGGTCCATGATGGGTTTGTTAGCTATATCATGGGCGGACCTCAGAAAGCTGAAACAATTCAACGGTACCTTGCAGATAATTCAATGCGTCCTAGTAATCTTGCAAGTATTGGTGATGGCGAGAATGATATCGACATATTCAAGGTATCACGCCTTAGTATTGCGTTTAACCCTGATTCAGGACGCGTAAGTGAAGCTGCTTCACTCACAATACGTTCAAAGGACCTGCGGTCAGTTCTTCCCCATTTCATTCGTGATATCTAAGAGAGGATAGTTCTGATTGAATTTTCAATATGCCTCATCTCTTCCTCAGTTATGCTTGGATGAACTGGTATGTCGAAATGCGTATTTCCTACAAGTTCTGAGTTGGGTAGGTTCAATGCTGAATAATCTGGATACGCTACGAATTTTGCCCATCTCCATTGTTGAATATTCAGATATGTGTCCTGCATATGACAGGGTAGCGCATATACCGTTCTTGCACCAATATTACGCTCTTTCAGTTTGCTGATGATGCCATCCCTTGTCTTGTCGCCTGAAATGACTCTTGGTCCATACACATGGTATGATGACTTGTATCCCTCCGGTTCTTTTTGTGGAGCGATTTGATCATACTCTGCGAAGAGACTATTGTAACGGGCCGCATATTCCCGTCTAATTTTAGTGACCTTCGGTAGTCTTTTCAGTTGGACTCTCCCAAGCGCAGATACAATATCCATCATTCTGTTATTATATCCGATCTGAAAGTGGCTATAGCCGCCTCCCTTTCCACGACCATGGTTCTTTATCATCAAAGCTCTGTCCATGATTTCTTCGTCATTGGTAGTGATCATTCCGCCCTCTCCAGTCATCATATTCTTTGTGGCATAGAATGAGAAAGCGGCGGTATGACCAAATGACCCTGCAAGCTTTCCCTCGAATTCTGCACCATGGGCTTGGCATGCATCCTC
The DNA here is from genome assembly GCA_029210805.1 of Candidatus Thorarchaeota archaeon. Taxonomy (GTDB): domain Archaea; phylum Asgardarchaeota; class Thorarchaeia; order Thorarchaeales; family Thorarchaeaceae; genus MP5-2226. The sequence goes on along the minus strand of JARGGA010000273.1, from coordinate 2,854 downwards.
GATTACCATCAAATCATGGTTCTCAGCGATTTCCATTATATGCTTCATATCGCTTAGAAGACCAAAGATATGCACTGGCATTATCGCCTTTGTTTTCTCTGTAATTGCCGCTTCAATTAAGCTTGGGTCAATATTGTAGGTATCAGGATCAATGTCCACAAAGATGGGTACTCCTCCAACCATCGCAATCGAATTTGCTGATGCGATGAATGTGAATGGAGATGTAATTACTTCATCTCCTGGGTTTATTCCCATTGCATCAAGCGCGGTACTTAGTGCTGTTGTACCATTTGAAGTGACAGTTGCGTACTTGGTTCCTACATAAGCAGAGAATTCTTTCTCCAACTCACGGGAAACCTTTCCTTCAGCAAGCATTCCCGAATCAAGCACTGCTTTAACTGCGTCATACTCCTCATCGTCGATAATGGGCTTCGCGAAATGAATCAATCTATTCACCATTTCTAGCGGAGATTGGCCAGAGTTAAAATCCTTTGCTTAGTATAGAGATTGTCTAGACAGGCAATTCAGAGATATCATCATCATCTTCTTCATCAATAATTGCTCTGGATGATTCTACTTGACTTGCCCTGATCAAACGATTTTCAAGTATTCCCACAATGCCTACAGAGGCTACCATTATTCCAAGGGTTATTAGCATAAACAAGAGGTCAGCAAGTAGGAACACAATAGCAAGACCAAGTCCTGACATTGCTCCTGTTACAAATCTAACCGAGTTGCGTGTTTTTCTTGGAGAAATTCTTTGGGTCATCCAATCTGTGACCGTTGAAAACCCAAGAATCAATGCAATCATAAACCACAGCCATGGTGGGGACAGATTGATTCCTAGCAAGAATATGGCTATTACTCCTATTCCCATTCCACCATAAATTCCTGTGCACCGACTGCAGAAATAGAGTGACCGACCGAAGATTGAAACTCGCATGCAATGTGAATACAATGATGGTGGATGATGTGAAATTAGAGTGTGCATTGTTTCTTTGATCTCATCCTTTCTTGTCCATGCATACGCATCAAACTCTAGCTCATCTTCAGTGCTGTATGGATCCGTCTGTTCACTAATTTCCATCATCTCCATTTTATTCTTTTATTTGAGAACATCTGCAATTGCGTTGGCTAATTCCTTGAGTTGTCCTTTTTCCTCTTCTCGAGCTTTACCACGAACTCTAACAACTGGTTCCATGACCTCGTAATTACAGCGTTCTAGCTGCTCTTTGAGCTTCTTGACGCCTCCGCCTCCCCATCCATATGTGCCAAATAAAGCGATGGGTCTCTTTGGAAATCTCTTTCCTTCAACCTCGTTAACAAAACCCCATACCTTCGGATATGGAAACGCATCATACGTTGGCGTACCAATAGCAAGCACACCTGCACGAACTGAATCAGCTATTACCTTGCTCATGTCGCTGTATGAAACATTATGTAATCTCACCTCAACACCAAGCTCAGTGAGTTCTTTCTTGAGGGTCATTGCGGCCCGATGTGTGAATCCGTACATAGTACCATACACAATGGTGCAATACTTCTCTAATTCGGGACTACTCCACTCTGCGTATTTCTGGACGATCCACATTGGATCTTTTCTGTAAATTGGCCCGTGACTAGGAGCGATGAATTTTATTCCGATTCCAAGATCCTTAACCTTCTGAATACCCGCTTGCACGAACTTGAAGTAACTGGTGATTATTGCAGAAACATACCTCCAGCTCTCTTTCTCTACAAGTTCCATTTTTATCTCATCATCGAAGTGTTTTCCATTTAGGGCCCCAAATGCCCCAAAGGCATCACAGGTGAGTAGTACTTCATCCTCTACGATATAGGTCATCATCGTTTCTGGCCAATGCAGGAACTTAGCATGAACGAACTTTAGTGTCTTTGAACCCAAAGATAACTCTTCTAAATCCGCCACTGTCTTCTCCGGATTGGGTACATCATAGAATGAGTACCTCATCTTGGATGCGAATGGAGTATAGATGATTATTGCATTTGGAGCAATTGCAGTAATGTCTGGTAACGATCCGGTGTGATCTGGTTCCATGTGATTCAAAATGATATAGTCTATCTTCGAGGGGTCAACTATTTCTTTGATATTATTCAACCATTCATCTGCCCATGGTCCTTTAACAGTGTCAACGACTGCTATCTTCTCGTCGACAATAAGATAGCTGTTGTAGCTGACGCCAAATGGGATTTTCCATAAATTCTCAAAGAGTTCAGTGTGGTGGTCATCGACGCCAACATAGTACACGCCTTTGGTAATCTCTCGGTGCATTGTAACATCCAATCCTGAGTGAATAATTCCACACCGCGTTCAGACAATAAAAGCTCTGCCCTATGGTCCGCGTTCTGAGCTTTGATTCATATCTGCGTGGCAATCGATCTATTCAGCAATCAATTCTTCTGTATCGTCGATTGCAGGTTCGTCTTTCTTTGTCTCATCTGGGAATTGTATTTCATCGATGAGGTCGATTATTGATCTGCCCAATAATCCTCCAAAACCACCTAGAAAACCTCCTAGAAGTGCTCCGATAACAAATACTAACCAGCCCATTCCTGAGAGTCCCAAGAGACCTATGAAGAATTCTGCGATAGCTGCTGCCTGTGCAGTCATTATTAGATAGACATAGAGGATTCCCCATCCTGCCGCCACGCCAAAGAGGCCTGCAAGAAATGCCCTTACAGAATCTCTGGTAAATAACGCTCCGATTACACCTGCAATCAGCATTGTTATCCAGGCCCCACTAAGCTGGAGGGCAATCGCAATCACTGCAACAACAATTGTTGTAGGTACAACTCCAATGTCTGGAAATATATCATCAATTCGTGCCATCGTTTT
>JARGGA010000272.1 GCA_029210805.1 Candidatus Thorarchaeota archaeon | reverse complement strand
TCATTAAAGGGAAGTCCAACTTTGTATAGGTTTCTTGCAGCTGTTGGCAACCCTATCAACGTCAAATTCTAGTAACTATTGGAATGATTGGCTAATACCTGATTCAAATAGTGACAATATTGTGGATCTTCCTTACACGTCAGATGGTGCTTTAGCCAATCCTGATGAATCTCCACAAGTTTATGCATATCTTAACAAGGATATACACATCCTTACTCAACCTACATTGCTCTTTCCCAACGAGAGTCTTGATTCCGGATACTATTATGGTCTGATGACAATTACTTGGACTCCTTCAAGTGATACATTCGGACATGAAGTCAGGTATTCTCTACATTGTACGATTGGAGAAAGTGACACTTGGGAATTGATTGAATCTGACATATCTACAACATGGCATTCTTGGAATACCTCAGCGGTTCTGCAAGATCGGAAGTATTCTCTTCGGATAACCGCACAGTGTAATGAGGAATTAACGAGAGCGTATGCAACGAATGCTTCGTTTACTATCCGAGAACATACTCTTTCCGCTCCAATCATTTTCGATCCAATTGATCGACAATTGGTGGCTAGCACTATGAATATTAAATGGGAGCCAGCCATCGATTCCTGGAATCACAATGTGCTGTATTCCGTGTTTTATGCACTGGAAGGGAGTAATGAATGGGTTACAATAGAAGAAGAACTGGAATCAACAACATACAGGTTTTATTTTCCCAATTTTCCAGATGGTACCTATATGGTCAGAGTAAGAGCGTTTGATGAATCACGACTCATTAGTAATTGGTCGAGTGAAGTGACGATTGTAGTAGTTCAAATCCTTGACGAATTGACTGGAATCACAGTAAGTGTAACTCTCGTTTTGTCGCTGCTAGTCATTGTGGTGTACTTCTTGAAGAAACGTTTCCGCGAATCCTGATTTCTACTACCTACTACCCTCCCCAGATTCCACCTGCCTTCTTCAATTTCTCCATTAATTCGCTGTGCTTTGAAAAGGCCAACTTTGCTTCTTCCACCAAACCAACTTTGTCATATGTTTCTCCAAGCATTTTCCATGCCATTAAAGATTCTGGGTCTTTCTGAATGACCTGCTTGTATTGATTGATGCCTTCTTCCAATCTCCCATCATTGAATGCAATCTGTCCAAGATAAAGAAGGATGCTATGCTCATCAGGGTTCAAATCATACATCTGTCTATAGATTGTTTCCAATTCTCTTGTTTTCTTCATTTTCATAAGTGCTCTAGCAAGGGCTTTGAGCACGTTGTAGTTATCGGGTTTCATCTCCATAGCTTGTCGAAGTGGTACCTCTGCTTCCTTCCACAATTCGATTTTATTGTATGTGATGCCCAACGAAACAAGCGCGTCATAATAATTTGGCACTAATTCAAGGCTCCTTAGAAACGCTCTAGCAGCATCTTTGAACTTGCTACTATGCAGATATGCGACCCCGAGAGTATACCAGAACTCGTGTTTTTCGGGTTTTATTTTCAATGAAAGGTTGAGGTTTTTTATGGCATCCTTGCTCTTACCCTTGACAATGTACAACCCGCCTAGGTCTCCTAATGCCATCGCGTTTTCTTTGTCTAGTTTGAGACAATGTTTGAAGGCTTTCTCTGCATCTTCCAATCGATTCAACGAGATGAACATGACCCCAAGAAGATGCCATTTCTCAGAATCTTTCGGTTGTTCTCTAAGAATCTCTATCAGATCTTGGACATCTTCTTCACTATACGCCATCTCAATTCACATCCAAGATATCCCAAATCCAAGCATGAGAAATAGTCTTCTATTCGCTTCTTGTGCTAAACTGCGTAGTTTTATTAGAAAATTATTCGTATAGTTAATCATAATAATAGAGGGATACCACGTTGCCTGAACGTGAAGCACGCGAAGGACGTCCTGATCCGGTCGAGCTAGACATTATGCGAACATTCGGCTGGGGTGTCATTGCGTTAGAGGAAACGATGTATCAGAGGCATCTCCAACTGTCTGCCAAAGCATCTCTAATGACTCGAGAGGAGTTCAAATCACACCTTCTCGATATGGAATCAAAAGGGTATTTGGCTTCGACGAGTTTACATGGCAAGCGAGCTTTCCGACGACTTCTTGTAAATGGAGATAGTGCCGTTTCAATTCATCCTAGAGTTCCTCTTGATGAGATGCGTCTTGTTCTCGGTAGTCTAAAAGCAAAACAAGATGAGCGAGAGATAGGAAGTCCCCCTGCAACAAAGAAGAGGCGCAGCCGAATAACATCAGAAGTCATTTCTGAGTCGCAGATGATTAGTGAACAAATTGTGGATGAGTTAGAAGAGCACATGTTAGAGGATTCTGGAATAAAGAGGAAAGCAGCAGTTCACCGGCATATCGAGAATATGTTGAGAGCTCTGGGTGAATCGAACACTGCTCTTTTTACATATGTGAAAAGCGAAATACCCTCTGCATTGGGTTGCATTGGTAAGATTCTGCACACACAAGGTCCTGATTTTCTTATGCTAAGCTTGCGACTTGCTGAACCTCAAGTACGACGATATAGTTCTTAGTTTACTCGAAACACTTAGTAATCCTGGCGTATCCTGCGCAAATATTATGAAGATGTTCATTTTGGACGGCAATCAGATAACGTAGATAGAAAGCTTCTATGATGAAGTTCAAAAGGTTCTCTGCCCAGGTTTCAAGGGATTTGGTAGAAACTGGCCTGCTTTCAGAGACGTACTCCGTGGGGGATTCAGAGTATTTGATGAAAATGAAACTGTTGAAGTCGTGCTTATCGTTAGCAAGAAGATGAAGAAACATTTTCCTGAGAGTCAGTATAGACGAATGGTACAAATTTTAGAAGAATCTGAGAATATCATCTTCTCTGAAACGTGCTCTTGTTCATGATTATCTGAGAATTCTATACCAATAATCATATGCTGTTTTGAAACCATGCTTTGCATACAGTGCCATAGCTGGTTCATTAGTAGCTTCGACTTGAAGGTAAAGTTGTGTGGCCCCATTATTTTTTGCCCATTCTACCAATGCACAATTCACAGAAACTCCTACACCTTTTTTGCGATGCTCCAAAGACGTAATTATGCCAAAGAGCCCCATGAGATGATTTTCAATTACACCAAGGCCAATCCCAACAATTTCGCCACCTGCTCTCACACAGGCAAATCCCGTTTGTGGTCGAATTCTTTCCATAATCTTTAGTCTTGCATCCAGCGTCTTTTCATCGAAACCTGCCAATCTTCCATAAGCAGCAATCCAATCACGATCAAGAGAATCAGCGACCTTTACTGAGAATGAACTCGGAGCTTTTAGACAATCGACTAAATCAACTGTCTGGACGTGGGTAATCATTTCTTTACGAAAACCCCTTTCCTCAAGTTCTTCATCTAGATTTGACGGTCTGCTTTCAGGGTTGATCTTGAATGTCGGCGGAGTCCCTCTCTTTTCGTAGAATTCAATTACATGGTCAATGGCTTTGTCAAGTGAGCATTCTATAAGGTCATAACATGGAAGGACTGAGTTAGCTCTCCATGTTATTCCATCACTATAACGTAGCATCCAGCCCTCAAGACGCTCCGTCTCTGCTGCGGGCCAAGCACGCGCAGCTACAAGCTCTAAGTGGGTAATGCGATGATCCCCTGTACTCATGATTCGTTTCTCAAACCTTGGATATTATAATGCTGACCATGTGCGCGATTTGGACTACATCATTTACCTTAAATATTGTTAATCAATATACCAATACGAAAGGGAGGGAAAAAATGAAACAGACAATAGTAAGAGAAGGTGATGCACGTGCAAAAGAAGAAGCATCAAAATGGAAGAATGAAGAAAAAGCAGCACAGATTATCAAGCTCTTCGAATCTGGAGTGCATTTGAGCGGGATTAGAGATTCTGTCTTTCCAAACTGGACCTTGGATATGACAAAGGATGAAAAGTACTATCGCAAAACCACGATTGACTATATCGTCCTTAAAGTTCTGGAATGTGAAGATTGGGATGAATATTCTCGCAAACAAACCAAACTACGCAACCTTCGAAAAAAGAAGAAAATGAAACAATAGGGAAAAGCAAGAACTCAGCTTCGACAATGACAAATCTAGAACGAGATGGAAGTATGTATATACTCTGAGGAGCGACATATGCAAAAGATCATCATATTGATGGGGACCATTCGAATAATGACATTACATTTGATATCGCTTTCAAAAGAAGTTCATAAGGAATCTGTAATGAGCAAGAACTTCTCTTTATCTTAGAATCGGGCTAATTAGTATCGTACACGAAACATTAAATATAGTTAATACTAATATATCAAATCTAGGGGAGCAACTAACGTGAATCGCGTCTATTACTTTGAAATGCCTGTAGAAGATTTCGACAGAGCGACAGAATTCTATGAATCAGTTTTTGGCTGGAAAGTCACAAAACAGGACCGTCCAGGTGGATTGTATTATGCCGTTAAGACTGGGCAAGACGAGCCTGGTATCAATGGCTCTTTCTTCAAACGTGAGGAAGGCTGGACTGGGATAAATAATGTCATAGATGTGAAAGATATTGACAAGGTTATTGCAAAGATTCAGGAGCTTGGTGGCGAGATTACCTTTGCAAAGTGTGTTATCAATGGAGTTGGATATCTTGCATACTTCAAGGATAAGGACGGTAACTCCTTTGGGATGATGCAAAATGATCCTAGTGTGCATGAGGAAGGTGGTATGTGATGTCAAATAGAGTTTATCACTTTGAGATTCCCGTGGAGGATTCTAAACGGGCAGTATC
>JARGGA010000271.1 GCA_029210805.1 Candidatus Thorarchaeota archaeon | reverse complement strand
CTTGGTGAACATGAATGATGTTTCGTGCCGCATTCACATCGGCATGGAAGTGCTCATTACACTCCGCACAGTAGAAGTACTCCCCACCTTTTCGTTCTGTAGTGGAGTTAGTGTCCTCTACTCTTTTTCCTCGCTCCCCACATTGGTGACAGGTCTGCGAGGTGTACCGTGGATTCACTGTCCACACAGAGTATTTGGAGTGACCTAACGACACTCGCATGTACCGGACAGTGTCGATGATCTTCCCCCACAGATTCGAGGAGAAGCTTGCTGAGTTCCGAGATGCTTTGTTAGAACGAGGTTGGTCCGAAGAACAGGTCAGAGAAGAGGACCGGTATGTCGAACCTGACTTCGAAGAGCCGGACCTGTCCTCGGGACCAGTTGCAAGCGATACGACCACTACAAGGCCGGAGGTCTTACAGGTGCTGAATGCGGAGGTACGCGATGATCAGGCGATGCTAACGGTCGAGTATGCAGCTGGAGGGGAGGAGGAGCTCATGGTCATCGAGAGAGTGAAGAAACTATGCGAGGTCTCTCGGAACACAGGAGGAGAGTCCCGTGAGATGGTGAGAGGAGAGATACAGGGGAACCTGCAGGGAGTGGGAATTGATAGTGATGTCTTCAGGGATATCTTTGACCTTGTGGAAGATGCTTTGGTGGAGGAAGGGGTCGTGTTCTACGAGGATTGAATAATCTGCTTGGACTGGTGAGAACGAAGCCCATAGAGTCACCTGGAGAAGGATGCGATAAGTGCCATGAGGTCAGTGACAAGCTCTTGCTGGGGAGAAGGATCTTCCGAGTGATAGAGAACGGTGAGCTTGACCCCATAGTCCTTGAGGATGCGTTCGAGGAGCTCGACCCCGAACCGTGCCAGTCGGTCGGTGTGCGTGATGAGGAGTGTGTGGATGGTCCCTGATTTGGCAAGGGAGAAGAGCTTGGCGAGTCCCCGTCGTCTCATGTTCAACCCAGAGCCAACATCTGAGAAGACCATGGGACTGGACCGGAACCGTTTCCTGCATTCCTTGGTGAGGGTCTCTAGCTGCCGGTCAAGGTCCCCATCACGTTTCTGGCGATGACTAGAAACCCGGGCATAGATGGCGCATCGTTTTTTGGTTGGATGGTCGATGAGGTTTCGATGTAGAAGTCCAAGAATACGATTGACCTCAGCAAGTGGGATGCGACAATGTCCACCTAGGGTGCGATGGCATGAGATTTTACCAGCCTTGTCCCATCGATGGATGGTCTTGACACACACTCCCAGCCTGAGTGCTGCTTGTGATACTGAGAACATGTCCTTCCATCAAATAAGTGTCTAATCAATGTCTAGGTTTGTCCAGGTAGTAGTGAGCTGTCGCCAACCCACGCAAACTTCCGTTGCAATATTGTAGAGTAGACCTTTTTCCAGTCATAATCGACCTTCTGACACCAATTGTACACAATCTTCGGATGGATATATGATTTCATTGAAGTTCCAAGATTCCACGTTCGACTTGCTTTCGCAAGTTCGAGATCAACCTCTATTTTGGTTTTTGCAATCTCAGCTTTCTCCACTCGTTCTTTTGCTATTGCCAACGCCTTCTCTGCCCGTACAATCTTCTCAACAGAAATCTCCTTTGACTTGGAAAGGAAATCTTGCTTCTTGGTTAGTGATGCTTTGCTCTTCTCGTATCGAGTGCGCACTTTCAAAAGTGAATCTTCTGCATTGTCGAGCCAAGTTCGAGTTCTTTCAATGCTCTCTTGGGCTTCCTCAAGGCGTTGTTTCTTTGTGGTTTTTCCCTTTCTTGAACTACTTCGAGTCTTGCTTTTCCTAGCTCGGGCGTTATCCCATGTTACCTTTGCTTTGTTGCGCTTTTCACGCCAAGAAACAACACTCTGCCAGTAGCGATCCACAAGCTCTTTCTGTTTCTTGATGGCTTCTTGCTGTTTCTTCAGGGCCAGTTCTTCATTCTTCTTGGTCGCTCGAAGTTTCTTCTGCTTGTCCCTGACATCAGCCTTTGCTTTCTCTACCTTTGCGGCTGCTTTCGAAATGCGTTCTTTGTAACGGGCTTCACTGTTGGACCATCCCTTGGAGGCCTGTTTTGTATGGTTCATCACCCTCGCGACTTCAAGGTTTGCTCGTTTCATTGCTTCTTTCTTCACAAAGTCCGGGTCTATCTTGAGAGCTTTGCTCTTCTTGAGTTCCTCACGCATAATCATGGAGGCATGATAAGTTCTGAACATCTTTGCCGTTAATCCGGGCATCACTTCGCCAATGAAACGATTGACGTGTGTACTCTTTATTTTCGGGAAAATCTGTGCGACCTTCTTGGGGTCGGCAGAAGTCTTCTTGCTACCTCGGGCTTTGAAAGACGCAATACGTTCCAGAGTCGTATTGTAAATCTCTTCAAAAACACTGTATACTTCGGGGGGCATCTCCAGTTCTTTATGCCAATGAACACTATCCTTACCAAGGAAGTCGAAAACAATAGAACTGCCTTTCAGTTTCAAATGTTCTGCTCGAAGAGTTGTCGCACCCACTGTATCGGCTTCTTCAGGATCTTTTTCATCTCCAACTCTCAGACTTAGAGAATCAATCAGATACAGAGCAGCCGCTACTGATCGTGTCTGGAGGTTTTCTGATTGGAAACCCTCCATGATATGTGCTCTGATCTCATCTATCTTCTTCTCTACTTTCAGAGCTTTGTCGAATTTGGCTTCCTCGCGTTCTTGCTTTATTGGAGTACTGTCATGGAGCCATAGATACTTGGTTTTACTTGTTAGTTTATCAGTCCATTTTGCAATCCACATACAGTCATCTGCCCAGATGACTTCTCCCCAGTCACCCTCAGGAACTTCCGACTCTGGGTCCATGTTCAGAGTAATATCCTTGTAATCGGCACCATGTTTCCACTTTCCGCGAAGAGGATGTTCGCCGCGTCCCATAAAAATACCAGATGGTTCTGTTTGATAGGAACCGAGTTCCATGCGTTCACCATCTACAAGAGCGAATCCATATTCTTCCTTCAATGCCTCTCGCTGAACCTTCCGAGCCTCTCGATCGGCTTTCTTCTCTTCTTTTGTCATTGCTTCTTTGCGAGCTCGTTCTGCATCAACATAGTCGATAACAGAAGTAAAATCAATCTCTTCGGCTTTCAATGCCGGCTTAATTCCTAGTGCACTGCTAAAATCATTCATGAAGTTCTTTTCGAACACAGAATCTTCAACATAGGGAGTTCCTAGTTTCTTGACCCATGCGACAGCCATCTCCCTTTGAAGGATATCGAGCTCAGCGGTTTTGCCGCGTATTATAAGCTCGAATGGGGGAAAGTCTGGAGGTTTGAGAACGAGTACACCTTTGTGTCTGAGTGTGTCCATGGAAATGCCTCATTGGTTCGGGGATAACCGTACATCATGCAGAAAACTGCTCTGTTGCAGACCGGAGGTCAGAGTTCACTGAACAAAAGGATTATGCTACTGGACTAGAAAATGGAAGATAGAATTGGTGCGGCCACCGGGATTTGAACCCGGCTCGGCACCTTGGAAGGTTTTCAGTATAGCACCTACCAGAATCATTCGATCTTAGGTTGAACTGGTTTGGTTTCAAGGGCGATACGTTTACTTTTCCGATATCGTCGTAGGATGAATACCCCCACGGGTACTGTGATTACGACTGCAATAATCGACAGGAACAATGGGTCGGTCATCCCATACCAGAGTCGATTACCTAGGCTATTGCCAGTGGTTGTTCTCATTATAATCCCGCTCCCACCAACTGCCCAGCCGTGTGTCTGATTAATGAAGTCTACAGCCATTATTCGAGAATTAACTTCGGTTGGTACAGTCTGTTGATACCAGTTTGCTCCACCATCTGGAGTGTACATCACTGGAATCTCAGTACCAACGATCCATCCGTTGTTTTCATCTAGGAATTGAATGTCTGTACAGTATGGAGCCTGTAAACGAAAGGCAGGAGCTCTCATTGGCACAATCAATTCCTCCCACGTATTACCATCGATTGTATGTGCCAGTCGATCATCACCAATTGCCCACCCCTCAGTTTCGCTCACAAAGGACAATGCCCAACCGCCTTTGCTGGAGTGCTGTGTCCATGTAACTCCTCCATCGGTGCTATGATAGATACCGGTGAATCCGATTGCCCATATATTGTTAGATGACAGGCATTGTATCATTCGGGGGCTATCGTCGAAGGTAAACCCTGAAACTGGTTTCCAAGACTGTCCACTGTCCATCGTTTGATAGAGTGTTCCATTGTTGGAAGTCCATCCATGTGTCATATTGATAAATTTCACAGTACCCATCAACGACATGCCGTCCACCACAGCACTCTCATTCCAAGTAGCTCCACCATCAAGTGAATAGAAAAGACTACTCGCTCCATTGATCCACATTGTTTGTTCATCTAATACTTCCAAGTTTGTTACCCACTGTTCATCGCGATTATACTGTAGCTGCCAAGAGTCACCACCATTCTCAGTGTACAAAACGGTAGCATTCGAACCCAACTGTAAAGTTGCTCGTCCTGCAATCCAACCGTGTGTGGAATTGATGAATGACACATCTTTAAAGACAGCATCAGGGTAGCCTGATTCAACCAGTTCCTAGGTAGTAGTAGATGCCTGCAGAGGATTGTAGATGCCTTCTGATGATGGGGAATAGGAAGACATTGCAGAAGATACACATACTATCAGGATGAATAAATAACCCCTCGAGATTTTGAGTTTTGAAAAAGGATTGAGATTAATCAAATGTACTGACTCCGTAATGTAGTGTTCATAATGTGAT
>JARGGA010000270.1 GCA_029210805.1 Candidatus Thorarchaeota archaeon | reverse complement strand
ATTCTGGATTCCAATCTGCTGATTGAGTGCCACAGAATATTCCATTGCAATATCTTCAGGAGAGTCAATTAGAGTTGGTTCTCCACCACTAATGCGAATCCAATCAATTGTCATCGAAATGAATTCCTGCACGTGTAGCACTAGAGATGTTGCATCTTGTCACATTACACCAACTAGACGACTCAAAATATATCCCATAGCTGGGAGAGGATATAGAAATATTCTCGATTCTACAATATTCTGAATTAGCAATTGGGATTCCCTCTGAAAAGGTTCCATCTGTGATATTTACATTCTCACAATTATACAGAATTGCCTGACTGTAAGAACTACCGTTGTACACAGAATCCTGTACATTATGCAAATACAATATAGGCTTCATGTCCAAGGTGTTATTTCTAACATCAGGAGAAAATGAATCTGAAATGAACAGCCCCCCGTTGAAAAGAGTATTATTTGCAATCACATGGCTTGGAGCATAACACGCGTAGATGCCTTCTTGTCCACTATTTGAAAGCGTGTTGTTGGCAATTCTGCATGAAGAGGCTATGTATGAATAGATACCATTGATGGAACTTTCGGAAATCTCATTATGAGTCAAAATGGTATCTTCTGTATTTTCTAGGTGTATTCCATACCTAGTGATTGACACTGTGTTGTAAGAGATATTCACATGCTGACTATAGCTTAGGGTGATTGCTTCTTCCTCAACATCATGTATTGTATTATTCATTAACTCAATGATTTGTGATTCTTCTATCCCGATTGCCCTAGTCCTACCAAAAAATGAGCATGATTCAATTCTTCCATTAGTTACATTGCTTAGTTTAATGCCCCAGCCTGTATATCCCCCTTCTTTTGAGTGTAATGAGAAGTTACGAATTACAAAGTGTGCATCAGTATTCATTATGCTTACAGGAACATACCAGGCCAATTCAAGAATTTTATTCTCCAAAATGTAAGGATTAACCTCAGAACCATTTCCGCTAAATCCTACTTCTGAAAAATCTCCGTTTTCAGATACTCTGAGTTGTTCAATGGTATCGTTTGCGAGAAGAATTTCGTGAGATGGTGGATATCTTGTGACGTCTTGTTGATATGTGACTGCAACATTCATTGAAACACCTGAGGTCTGGAGTAGGAGAAGTTGTGATATCAGTAGCAAGGTTAGTAGTATAGTCTGATGGCCTCTGATTTTAATGTATTTGTTTGCAGAACGCTTATTTGTATTGCAGCTGGCGTCGTTGTTATATTCAATTGGGGAAGTTCGGCAGTGCAGGAAACAGACGAATTCCAGAGGGATTCATTTTGAACGATACCATCTCTATTCTCGAAAGCGCCTTAACAGACGCGAACCTCGGGAAGCTTCTGGCTATTCCAAATAGACGAGTTCACAAATTTGTTGCAGATGCTATAGTTCTATGCAAACCAATGAAGGTCTTCATCTGTAACGATTCTACGATGGACACAGAGTACATCAGAAGAAATGCAATTGCCAGAGGTGAAGAAACCCCTCTTGCCAATCCTCATCATACAGTTCACTTTGACGGTTACTTTGATCAAGCTCGTGACAAAGAACGAACCGTATACTTGGTTCCAGAAGGAGAGAGTTTGGGTGAACAATTAGTTCAGATGGACCGCGAAAAGGGTCTAAACTCTGTTCGGAAAAGAATTGATGGAAGCATGGAACACAAGAAGATGGTTGTTCGATTTTTCTCACTTGGACCTCTTGATTCGCCCTTCTCAATACCTGTCGTTCAAATTACTGACTCATTCTATGTTGCACACAGCGAGGACCTTCTATACAGAAGAGGCTACGAGTATTTCCGCCGTATGCCTGAAGACAAGGAGATATTCTGGATGCTTCATTCATCAGGAAAGCTAATTCACTCTGTGAGTACAGACTGGAAGAAAAGAGGCGTGATGATTGATTACAAACAGAATACTGTCTACAGTGTGAATACACAGTACGCAGGAAACACAATTGGTCTTAAGAAACTCGCGCTACGATTGGCCATTCGGAAAGCAGATGGGGAAGGGTGGCTTGCCGAGCATATGTTTCTGATGGCAGTACATGGCCCCTCTGCAAGAAAGACATACTTCACTGGTGCCTACCCATCAGGATGTGGAAAAACAAGCACCTCAATGGTTAGAGGAAATACAATCGTAGGAGATGACCTTTCGTATCTCCGTGTGCTTGACGGTAAAGTCAAGGCTGTAAATGTGGAGCAAGGTATTTTTGGCATTATTCGCTCAGTGACAGAAAGAGACGACCCTGTTATTTGGGATGTGCTTCACTCGAACCAACCCGCAATTTTTTCCAATGTGCTCATTTCCGAAGATGCTGAACCTCGCTGGCTTGATGATGGTCACGAACCGCCTGAATCCGGTGTCAATCACTCAGGTGAATGGTTCAAAGGAAAGGTGGATCGACATGGTGAAGAAATAGAGTATGCGCATAAGAACGCCAGATACACCATTAGATTAGAAGGACTGAAAAACTTGGATGCTTGTCTGGAAGACCCCCGTGGTGTTGATGTGGGCGGTATCATCTATGGTGGGCGTGATTCGGATACATGGGTTCCTGTTCAACAGTCACTTGATTGGAAACATGGAGTTATCACTATGGGGGCCAGTCTCGAATCTGAAACAACCGCCGCAACTCTTGGACCAAGTGGTGTCAGAAAGTTTCAGCCTTTCTCGAACCTTGATTTCTTATCTATTCCACTTGGTAAGTATGTCCAGAACCATCTAGATTTCGTGAATGAAGTTGAAACTGTACCTCTAATATTCTCAGTGAATTATTTCCAACAAGATGAGAAAGGGAAGTTTCTCACAGACAAATCTGATAAACAGGTCTGGCTCAAATGGATGGAACTCAGAGTGCACAATGAAGTTGAGGCAATACAGACTCCAATAGGATATATCCCGAAATACGATGACCTTAAGCATCTCTTTACTATCTATCGCAATAGGGACTACACTCGCGAAGAGTATGATGCCCAATTTTCAATTCGTGTCCCTGAACTACTCGCAAAGATTGACCGAGTTGAGAAAATCTATCGAGATACTGTTCCAGATGCACCAGCTATTCTCTTTGAAATACTATCTGAGCAGAGAGATAGGTTGATAAAAGCAAAAAATGATTTTGGGGATTGTATTCTTTCGAACATATTCCTATAAAATTAGATGCATTTTAACAGTAAATCGAAATTCGGACACAAGCTCCATATCAACTTACTAATATCAATAGAGATTAAGGAAAAGGTTACATAATGTCCATTAATTCAATTCTACGACTCGATATTGCACATACTTAGTAATCATTACGGAATGTTGACTATACCGATTGAAATCGATACACTATTTTTGCTCTGTTTTCAGTTTGGTACCAATTTGTTATTTTTCTCTTTGGATTTCGACATACCCTGTCAAGAATATTCGAAAAATGTTAGAATACGTACATGAAATTGACAATGAATTATCAAATTAGATATTTAACAATAGATGTATGTTCCATAAGCAACTCTGAAGCATTAAGAATTGCCGCGTAACTTGCTGGTTAATATGTAATCTGTAGACTGATCGTGAATAACCAAGAATCTTGAATTTACATCTTCGACTATCCGATTAGCCTATATAATGGGCTGGTGAGAAAGAGAGTATGCTAGAGGAAAGACTATGTTCCGAAAATATTTCAAATACTGCATATAAATACCGACAATTGACTCAATTCTTGTTTTCCCCCCTCTTTTCCGGAGTATGTATTTTCCAATCTACAGGTTTTCATACACGTTCATTCAGATTTTAGGAGTCATCATTATGACTATTGATCAACCGCCGCATACAACAAAAGCGGAGTCTGATAATCAGATTCCCCGCGCCCTTGTAGTTGGAGGCGGAGTGGCAGGTATGCAGGCTGCACTTGATATAGCTAATCAAGGGTTTAACGTTCATCTTGTTGAGAAAACACCCAGTATTGGCGGTCGAATGGCTGCAATCGACAAAACGTTCCCAACTCTGGATTGCTCTGCCTGTATTCTTACACCACGACTAAGTGAAGTGGCGCGACATCCGAATATCGAATTACTGACATATTCGGAAGTCAAGAGAGTCACTGGGAGGCCTGGGAATTTCCATGTCGAGATTCTTAGAAACCCACGTTATATCCTAGAAGACAAATGTTCTGGTTGCGGGGACTGTGTTGTGGTGTGCCCAATTGAAACAGCCAATGAGTTTGATGAAGGGCTTGGTTTCAGGAAGGCAACATACCTTCCATTTCCACAGGCAACACCCAATGCCTACACCATAGATAAGAATGATCACCCGGCATGCCGAATCAACTGCCCTGCAGAAGTTAATTGTCCGGCTTTCGTGATTCTTCTTAATTAGGAACGCTATGCAGACGCCATCCGAATTGTTAGAGAGTCGATTCCATTCCCAGGGATTCTGGGGAGAGTCTGTATTAGCTGGTGTGAAGGACAATGCCAGAGAGGAGAATATGATGGCAGTGTCAGTATCAGAAATCTTCACAGGTTCCTGGCAGATTATGAAAGAGAAACTGGAGCCAAGGTTCCCGTAGAAGCCAAGATTGACAAAGAAGAGAGAGTCGCTGTAATTGGTTCTCATATGCTGGTGCCGACCTTGCCGGAACATCCCGAATTCAGTACCCTCCGAATGCGAGGATTCTTAGAGTGAATTGCACCGGACGCATCGATCCTGAATTCGTTCTTGCCGCACTCGATATGGGTGCTGATGGCGTATTAGTTAGTGGCTGCCATCCTGGAGATT
>JARGGA010000269.1 GCA_029210805.1 Candidatus Thorarchaeota archaeon | reverse complement strand
ATATTCAGCATGAGTATCCACACCAAGGATGTATTCGTCCAAGTATTCTTGCCATCCTTCTTCAGTACGTGTTTTGTTGTGGAACATTCTGAGATGCTCAAGATCATAGTCATAGTAATTGTGGCACATCATTGGATGAGCGGCATAAGGCAATTCTACAATGTGATCTACGTACATTGCGGGTATCTTTGTTTGATCAGGTGTAGTACGTACATCTTCTTCCTTAATGATCTCTTCAGCGAGAAGGATTAGCTTCTTCCCACATCGAGACCCTTCAATATCTTCTCCGACAATTCCATCAATCTGAGCATTTCCAGTCTGATCCACACGTTGTACATGAACTATACTAAAATCGGGATTAACAGAAGGTACCAAGCAAATCTTCTCACCAGTGAAAGGACAATCCATCACTTTCAATTTATCATCCCCACGATATCGCGAGAGTCTTACCATATCGGTTCCCATCATGCTTCTGAGGGGCATGAAGGGCACATTCATCGCACCACCCAAGAAACGCAATGCCATGGCGAGATTTGTGTAGTCCTCCACCTGCAATTTTCCTTCGCTGACTCTCCTGCGTATATTGTTTGAAAGACCAAGGGCTTCAATAGCTGAAAATGCAATTTCAAATCTAGATGCTACTCCAGCGCCGGCCATTATTTCAAGGTCCACTTCAGATCCACATGTGTATACAGTGATGTTTCGTTTCTTTTGACGAACCAATTCATGAGAGAATGCAATAGGTGCTCTCTGATAACCAAAGCCACCCCAGAAAAGTCCTGCGCCATCCGGCACCATCTTTGCTGCTTCTGCGAGAGTTATCCGTTTGTCTTCAACTGCTGACTCCGTCATATGTTTCACCCAGACCGAGGAAAGCCTCCTTCGGTTTTCGGAGCCTCAGCAATTCGCTCTGCCTTTTATGTTTGCCCTTGGCTGAGAGGTAATACATTATAATTAAAGAGGCACTGTGTTCTTACCAGAATCATGTCTGAAGTGAAAAAACATCCAGCGCTCTCACGTGTAGGAATTCTTGGATTGATTGGACCACTGGTTGCTTTAGTGTGTATCATAATTGCTATTGCACTTGCTCCAATGTGGACGTGGGAAGGAAATGCTCTGAGCGATCTTGGCCATTGGTTTAGGACGGATATTGGCCCCAATCCTTCAGTACGCGCATTTGTATTCTGCTTTGGACTTGTTACTACAGGGGTTATTTTATTCTACTTCACATTCTGGTTCTTCAGGAGAGTCAATGACACTATCACAAAGATTGGACTCCTTCCATTCTTCTCAGCTTTGATCTTCCTAATTTTGATAGGTGTTATTGCTGAAAACTACAATGGACATTACGAGGTTTCTGTAGGATTCTTTTTCTGTTTCCCTTGGGCGATGTGGATTGTTGGTATTGGGTTATTCAGATACAAGCATCTCTGGTGGTTTGCTGTTATTTCCATTATACTACCTTTCTTCTGTGTCTATATGTGGGCAGGTTGGATGGGAGGCTTCTTCCCTTTCTGGATAGGAAATGCAATCCCGGAAATAACAACTGCACTCTCTGCAATAGGGTGGTTGTGGATTATGTGGTTCCTCTTCTATAAAGGACAACTAAATGATATTGTGTCAACAGAATAGGAGAGATCTGAAATGGAGAGGAGATTCCTATTTGGCTTCATAGGTCCAATACTGAGCTTACTATGCGTTTTGCTAGCAATAGCACTAGCTCCAAGTTTTGATTGGACTATAGATGCACTGAGCCATCTTGGCCATTGGTTCAGAACTGATATTGGTCCAAATCCAGCAATCCGAGCAGTTGTGTTCAACGGAGGTTTATTCGTTGGAGGGATGATGGCTATTTACTATTTCACGACGCTTATTCAAGCGACCACTGATCTACCCTCAAAGATAGGCTTTTTGGGCCCAACAGCCATGTGTACGTTTCTCGCAGGGGTGGGAATATTCTCTGAGAACTTTGATATTGGACATCTTATCACAGCTCTTGGATTTTTCTTTGCCATTCCAGTCTCAGCGGCTCTTGTTGGGCTCATGTGGCTTCGAATAATGGAAGTCAGGATATTTGGTGTATTACTCCTCGTTCTTGCTCTTTTGGCAACATTGTTGTTTCAGCCATGGACCAGTATCGCTATTTGGGAATATGTGTTGGCAATCGTATCAACTACTGAGATTTTGTTCATTGTTACACTGGATAAACTTGAACATCTTGATGTTTTGAAAAATCAGTAGGTCAATCTTCGAAGTAGCAGCTATGCAAAACGTCATATATAGTGAAATGTAACTATAGTGAATAAATTGATGGTTCCGAGGAAGAAAAAATAGTGGCAAATCTTGCAGAGAATAGCATAAAGCTAAGGAACCAAGACAATCTGAATACAATGTCATATTACGACGACGTAAGCCAAACCATAGGAAGAACCCCGCTTGTCAAAATCAATCGTCTCAACCCGTATCGTGAGGTCACAATACTTGCCAAGCTTGAGAAGGCGAACCCGGGTGGAAGTGTGAAAGATCGTGTTGCCAAGTACATGATTGAAGATGCAGAACAAAAAGGGATAATCACAGAGGATACTGTGATAATAGAGGCAACAAGTGGGAACACAGGAATTGGCCTAGCAATGATGTGTGCTATCAAGGGATATAGCTGCGAATTGGTGATGCCGGAATCCATGTCTATTGAACGACGAAAAATCATGGAAGCATATGGCGCAAAGGTTACGCTCACATCTGGTGATTTGGGTATCAATGGGGCACAAGATTACGTCAGAAGGAAAGTCTCTGAAAATCCCGAGAAATACTACTCCCCCAATCAGTACGATAATCCCGTCAACTGGCAAGCCCATTATGAAACTACTGCCCTTGAAATTCTTGAAGATACAGCTGGACACATCACTCATTTCGTAGCAGGGCTTGGTACGTCAGGTACCCTAATGGGTGTCGCCAAGCGATTAAGGGAAGAAGTTCCAGGTATCGAAATTGTGTCAGTTGAGCCTGAATCAGGTCAGTTGATTCAAGGACTGAAGGATCTGAAAACACAATATGTCCCCTTGATATTTAATCAAGCGATATTGGATCAGCGAATATATGTGGATGAATTCTCAGCTGAGTGTGCTACAAGAGGATTAGCGATGGATGAGGGAATCTTCATTGGTCAAAGTGCAGGGGCAGCAATGGTTGGAGCTTTGGACATTGCGAGAGAAATGCATGATGAAGGAAGACAGAATGTAGTTATTGTTGTTCTTCTTGCTGATTCAGGAGAGAAGTACATCAGCGGGTCTCTCTTCTCAACATCAGAAACAACCGAATCCATGGCCGTCAAGATGTAGTTTCAGGACGAAATTAAAAGCGCGACGAACTAAATTTTGCATATGCAAGCATTACGTTACGAAAGAGACGTGTATTATTTAGTTAAATTATGAAAAAGGTAATTGCTTTCTCCTAAAACAATTGTTTTAGTTACCATATGTCTTTTATAAGGCTCTTTTCTTTTCACCGTGAAAGTCGTGGAGAGAGAACGTCTTGAAAATCAAGTCCAAAGTTACAATTCTCATTGTATTCACCTTAGTTTTAGCAGGTTTTTATGGTGCAAATAATGCCATTGCTAGTCTGGGACAAACCGCAGAGTGTGGAGGATGCCATAACACATCAGGGGTTCTTATCCTTACGTCAAATGCGTCAGGGACTGTTGATGCAATTGTCGGTGTCTCATTCATGCTCGTTGTAGATGCCTCGGGTTATACAGGTGGCGACAATGAGTTTGCAATCAGTCTACAGGCCAATTGGGCAGATAACAATGAGTTTGATTTCACAGCAGAAGAGATTGTCGATGGCAGTCTTAGCGATAAAAACGCGGCGACAAATGAGATTCAAGCAGAGTATACATTCACACCACTGACGGAGGGAACGCAAACAATTAGAATTTGGACAGCTGCTGCAGGGGATTTAGCAACCAGTCTTGATGTCACTGTTTCAGTCTTAGTTATTGATGTATTTCCGCCTTAAATTGATAGTCCTTCGGACATAGAGATTTCTCTCGGCGACATTGGTGCAACTCTAACATGGACACCATCAGATGCGAGTCCTGATAGATACGAAGTATATGATGGATATTCCCTCTTTGATTCAGGTGATTGGGACGGAAGCCCAATAACGGTTCAGTTGTCGACACTCACCCTCGGTGAACATGATTTAACTATCACAGTTTATGATGTCGATGATCGTTCGATATCTGATACAGTCCATGTCCGCGTGGTAGATGATGCACCTCCATCCATAGATGGACCCGACGATATGAATGTTCAATTTGGAACAACTGGAAATAACATCACGTGGAACCCAACGGACCCAACGCCAATTAGCTATGAGATTTTCAAGGACGATAAATCAATCAAGACCGGACCGTGGAATTCAACCCTTGAAACAATCACAATCGATATTGATGGATTGGCTATTGAAGAATACAATTACACGCTGTTTGTAACTGATGAGTCAGCTTTAACGGCTTCGGATACGGTGATTGTGACAGTAGACGATTTCACTGTGCCAACGGTAAACAGCCCTGCAGACATCACTTACACGGTGGGGAGCACGGGACATTCTTTCACTTGGTATCCCGAAGATGATTTCCCAGTTGGCTACACGTTGTGGCTGGATGGCATTATCAGTAAGAGTGGAGCATGGAACCTTACAACAGGCGAAAGCATCACCGTTGACGCAGATGGGTATCCGGTTGAGTATTATAACTTCACAGCTGTATTCACAGATCTTGGAGGAAATGCGGTCAT
>JARGGA010000268.1 GCA_029210805.1 Candidatus Thorarchaeota archaeon | reverse complement strand
CAGGTCCAGAGGCAGATGTTTTACCAGAAATGAACGGAAAAGTCGATACCCTTCGCATTTGGAAAGGAAGAAGCATTCTGTATCCATTTATTCTTTTCAAAAAGATCTCCAGAATAAGACCACATATTGTTCATGTGCAATTTGGTCCTCATGGCAATGTTTACGGGGGTATGTTTGGCGAACCAATGGTATTCCTACTGCTCCTTCTGAAAGCTATTGGCATCAAGACCACCATGACACTACACAGCACATGGATGACAAAACAAGTTGTTGATAGAATATCTACATACAAAGGAATAGGACGGTTTGCATTTCTCGCCAGCGCAGTTTTTAGAATATACATGAAGTTTCTTGGAGCGGGAACGACTAAGATTCAGCTCAGTACAGTAAAGAAAAACTCTGATTTGAGGAAGCAGTTTCTTTCGGAGTACAAGTATAATGAAAGGAATGTTGATGAGATTCCGTTTCCATGTGGAGAGGTGCACACAAGAATAGAGCCCTTGGAAGCAAAGAAAGAACTAGGAATTCTAGCAAATCGGATAATCCTGTTGTTTGGATATATTAGAAGAGGAAAAGGGTTTGAGATTGCACAAAGAGCAATGAAGTACGTAAAGGAAGCTATGCCGAATGCACTACTTCTAATTGCTGGAAAGCCATTGGATGAAGATGGATACGAATACCTGATGGAACTCCAAGAACAACGAGAGGAAATGAATCTCAAAGAAGCAATTCGGTATGACACGGAGTTTATTCCATTGGACAAAGTGCCTCACTATATCGGCGCATCAGATATTCTTCTCATTCCATATACTGAGAGTGTGGGGGCTAGTGCGCCCATACATAATCTGGCAGGATATGGTATTGCAGTTGTTGCTTCTGATATAGGATATCATATGAAAGAGTCACTTGGGGGCAGTCTTACACTTTTCAGAAGTGGTGATTATGAAGACCTTGCGAATAAACTAATTCTCTTGCTGCAAAATGATAATTTAAGGAAGAAACGTGGCAGTGAACATTTGGCCTATGCAAAAATTGAAACTTGGGAACTTGCAGCAAAACGCACACTTGCACATTACAGTTCACTTGAATAAATGAACGCATAATAAGGATAAACTTCGGTGAAACTAATTCAAGAGTCTCTCACATTCTCTCACAAATATCAATGAGAGCTGATCCCAAGAATATTTTTCTTCGACTCTCTTTCTAGCCGCTTCGCCAATCTCAAGACGCTTTGATTGATTCTTGCATAAATCTATCACCGCGTCACAAAGGGCATTCGCATTTCCAGGTTTCACTAGACACCCGATGGAGTTATCCATCACCTCTACTGTACCAGTCACAGCAGTTGCCACAACAGCTTTTCCAGCTGCCATGTACTCGAAGAGCTTCAAAGGTGATGCCGCATGTGACACGGGTGTATTTGGAAAGAGACATAGTGCGATGTCGGAAGCTGCTGTAAATGCAGGCATATCCTCAAACGGATGCAATCCAGCATGGACGACTATATACCCAAGATTCTTATTCACTAATTTAGAGAATAACTCTTTGGTGGGGTCGCCAGAACCAACCAAGAGTATGACTGATTCAGGATAATCTTTGTCAAGACGTACTGCAAGATCATAGATTACTGATACTCCTGCCCAAGCTTCAAGATGGCCTGTGAAGAGGATAACACACCGATTCCCCAAGCGGTATTTTTCACGTATGGCTTGAGTATCTACGTGTGGAGTGAAGACATCGACATCAACTCCATTTGGAATTACTACTATGCGTGTATTGAGAACTCCATTCTCCACCAATAGTCTCTTCAAAAAGTGAGTAACAGCAAAAATACCGTTCGATAATTTGTACAAGATAATCTCGATTAGCTGCAAAAGAACAGGACCCATCCTTGACATCTTTTCATCAACGAGACTTGCTGCATATGCGGACATCCAATCAGGACAGCCCATGAAAAGAGGCTTGAAGGCAATCTTTGAAGAGAGAAAGGAAACTACTCCTAGGAGTAAGGACGCATGAGCTGCAACTGCAATTTGAGGTTGGAATCGGAGTATTGACCGAATTGCACTGAATGAAAATAAGAGAACAGTCAATAAATATGCAACCGGGGGAAAACGCTTCCACATGGATTCCACATACGGGTTCAGTACAAGATACTCTGAAGTGATATTTGGATGTGCCGTTTTTGGAGTCGATTTCCAGTTCTCTTTGTAAGACCAATGTTCAGGCCGTTTCCCAAGTAAATATCTCAGTGGTTGTATTGCAATGAAATGAACTTTGGTTCCGTTCTTGGCTGCGCGACTTGCCAATTCATAGATAGTTCTATCAGATCCAAGAAAAGGAGGAAAGTGTTCAACAAACACCACGACGCGTTTTAATAATGCCACAAGTAGACCTCAGGAATTTGCATAGAAGCAGTGAAGATATTCTATGATTTGGATGTCCGTAATTAACCTTTATGATAGAATTGTATTCGACTTTGAAGCAAGGATATAATCAGCAACAGCCATACCTCTCTTTCTATGGGATGTGCCTTTCTGATACAGTTATCTTTTCTTCATGTTCTTTGTGTTCCAACTCAAGGTGCAGAAAAGTAAAAGCCACCAACGCAAGTGCTATCAAAGAGGGAACCATCACGAAGTATAAGGGATTGAGAATCCCATAGTTCGTTGTGTACATATAATCAAGAATGTACCCAGACTTTACAGATTCCATAGGGTAAACTACCAATGTCAACCTATGAATAGTGATGTTTTCCACACCGATTATCGTAGTCAAGGAGGAGCGCCAAAGAATGTAGGTCAAGTTCGTGAACATCGAGGAACGCCCTATAATTTCCCCATTGGTATCATTCCCATTTTGATCAGTTCCTTCAAATTCCAAACCTAGATCAGCATAGCGTCCAAAAGTTGGATCCCATTCTGAGAGGATCCTTGCCACAAATTCTATATTCGCATCAAGAAATGCCTCGACATTAAGTGAGTATTCTATCGTTAAGTTTTCAAGCTGCCCTTGTTCCACATCACTCGTATCGAACCAGAACAGCCCTGCACTGTTGTTATCTGCACTACGGACACCCGCTGAAACCACACTACTATTAGCCAAACTTGTTGTTGTATTGATATATGTAGTCCAACCATTCACCTCAATCATATCATCGGACCAAAGACGTTCTTCTTCAAAGCCGAGAGAAACGAAATTGTCATGAGTGTAACTTGGATACACAAGCAATAGACACAGAATGACTGTTAATGCAAGGCGGCGATCCTTCAAAAGGAGGAACAATGGAATTGACCATAACAAGTACCAACCATAAAAGACATCACGAGAAAGTGCTATGAGTAAAAGAAGAGTTGCTGAGATCAAAATTAGCAGAGAATCTATTTGAACCGAATTCTCCGTTTTTGTCTTCCATTTCTTTGCTGCAGTAGCAATCACAATGACACCCATAGCGACAGCAGTGATACCTCGAACAAATCCAACATCCGGAGCATATCTCCAATATACGAGGCGTGAAATTGGAAGAATCGCATAGATACCTGCGGTGATTCCAAGAAGAATAAGCAATGATCCCAAAAGAAGTGTCAGGAAATTGTATGCGCGTCCATTGGAATCTACTTGTCCCTTGGCAATCTGACGCCGCATCAAAAACATTCCAAATACTACACAGAAGAATATGAAGCCTGAGATGAGTATTCCTGAGAAGTCAGGATTTAGAATATAGCCCAATAATGAATCAATCAATCCTGATGAAGGAATTGGGCTGCTATCAGCAGTTCCAATTGGTTCTCTCAGCAATGTTGGCATGTAAAAGGGAAGGAATGTAATCGCACCAACAATTGCAGCTGAAAGTGTCAATTCGAATCTACTACGCCAATCCTTAACATAGAAGAAAAAGATTGGTAAAACGAGAATGGGGTATATCTTGGTCGCTACCGCCAGCCCCAAAAACAATCCACTCAATCGATAGCGGCTATCAAACAGAAACCAAAATGAAAGAAGCAGAAACAGATTTACTAGAGGTTCAAAATGTCCGTTCCATCCGGATTCCAACACAGAAATAGGAAGTATCGCATAAGCAACTATGGCAATAGACGCCCATCTCTCTCCTGCCTGTCGCTTGGTCAATTTCCATATCAGTGGTATAAGAGCGGTATCTAGAAGGATTGCGAATATGCGAAAACCATCAACTGAGGGGAATATGAGTCCAAGTAAATAGATTACATACCCGAAGACAGGAGGATAGGGAAAATAGAAGTCGGCGTACGGCAAGTTCCCATTGATCATGAATTTTCCAAAATCCAGATACCACAAAGGATCAAGGGAGATGTATTCAGTCAAACCCAAAAATACTGCTCGAATTCCCAATGTTAGGCCCATTACAATTCCTATGCCAATGGGCCCTCGAACAACGGGCCGATGTGAGAGTCTGTCACGTCTTAGCAGAAGGGTCAGTGAGAGGGCATAGATTGGAATCCAAAGATAAACAATTATGAAGAATGGATACATTTGACTTCCAAAGAATCTAAGTGCCAGAGCCATGCCAATGTTCAAGGAAAGAACTATCAAGATAGTGCCATCAAGAAACCGAGTGTTTTTGATTTCTGATGGCATAACCTGACTATCGGACATTATTTTTCACCTAGAATATTGCTGTGGCTTATTTCGACAAAACATCTAACGCGGTATTTTACTACCGCAAAACGCTATCGCCTTTTGGAGGTTATATAAATTGTTCTCCAGACAGTAGATTTGCATTACACGGATTGAAAGGAGGATGAGGCTTCAATCTGGTTCA
>JARGGA010000267.1 GCA_029210805.1 Candidatus Thorarchaeota archaeon | reverse complement strand
ATATTGTTACGGACCCGGAATACCTAGATGTAACGCTTGAAGAAAGTGGAGAATTCAAACACTCAGCGAAAGAGGGTTACACTGCCTTTGGATACGTCTTTGAAGGTGATGGTCATTTTGCATCGAATCAAGAAATAAACGCCTCCAAAGGTACTCTAGTTCTTTATGATGATGGTGTATATATTGAAATCAAAGCAGGCAATGAAGGTGTTCGTTTTCTATTGATATCAGGAAAGCCTCTGAATGAACCCATCGCATGGCGAGGTCCAATCGTCATGAACACAGACCAAGAGCTGAGGACTGCGTTTGATGAGTATCAGAGAGGAACTTTCCTGAAGACAGGGAATGACTAAGAAGGGACTCTTTATGTCAAAGATACTTGCTTTCTACTGATGTAGAGCCAACCGCCAGCTAGAAGCATTATCCCCAAGAGGATTGCTGCCGCACCCATGTTTGCTAATGACTCAGCCAATCCTGATAATCCCCGCATCACGAATCCGGCTATAATTGATGCTAGACCTGCTATTGCACCATACTTTCCAATTTTCGTATCTGGTTGTTCTAAAACTACAGATTCTGCATTGGAGCGGATTATTGGAGCATCAGAGATTCTAACACTTGAAAGAAAGAATCGAGTTCCATCTTCAGTAAGTGTTCCATCGATTGCCCCTTCATCAATTAGATCAGCTAAACGTGATCTAACATCATCTTCTGCGAAACCCAGTTTCAATGCAATCATTTGAATCGAACTGAGTTTTTGTGTTTCAATCAATTCCACTAAATCATCTTTGAGTTGAATTTGTGCCTTCGCTTCGGTTTCTGTGAGCATTGTCAATACCATCCAATATTCGTTTTGTAATATTATAACAAAGGCTAACGACGCAATATAAGGCGCAGCCACAACTTAGGGTCACGGAACGGGGTCACAGAAAGAGTTCACAAATTGTTACCCCATTTAGGTATCCTTATTTATCATACATCTTTTTGCCGACTCAGCCGAATCATTCGTTACGTTCGCGACTGATTCAAAACAAGTAGGCGGAACCAAACATGGCTAACATTGAATGGTACGATAGTTTTTCAGTTGGAATAAATCTGATAGATGAGCAACATAAGGAGCTTCTAGGCAAAATTAATGCACTCAATGAAGCGGTTGACAAACATCAAGGAATCGACAAGATCCTCAATACCCTTACATTTCTGTATCAATATACAGATGTCCATTTCTCCACTGAGGAGAAATATATGAAAGAGTTGGATTACCCTGGAAAGAAAATACACATGGAACAACATATTGAGTTCTTTGAAATGATTGAAACCATGAGGAAGGATTTCGAGGAAGACGGTGCAACAAGAGCACTTGGAGAATCCATCAGTACCTATCTTGGGAATTGGCTTATTACTCACATCAAAAGCATAGACTTCAAGTTTGGCGAGTTTTTGCGAGAAACAGGACACGCAGGTATCAATGCATAGCAATACTCACTGGAAAGACATAATTGATAATGCATCATGTGTAGACATCCTGAGAGGGTGTTTGCTTGGTAAGACAGTTAGCATTAAGATTCATTTACGATGGTAAGAAGAAAACTCCAACTCCGATGGGTGAAGATGTTTCACTCACAATGGCATTGGTGCTAGGTGAAGGTCACAAATCGAAAGAGGCCAAACTCGCGAGTTTGAGCAAGCTAAGTTTACCTTTCTGGATAGTACAGGTATCTGAAACTACATCACTTCTACTAACTGCATTTGGAAAGAGATCTGTCTCAATTGCAACCAACGAAAATACTCGCTTAGGAGAAGCTCGAAGAATTCTCAGTTCTGAGATATCATCGGCAGATGCGATACCAGATGCTGTCGAACGTATTGTCCCGTTACTCGAAGAGATAGTCCCATTAAACTCAACTTTGCATTTCGTAGATTCACCTGCTGTTCTTTCGGGAGTTTCATCTTCATTTGTAGAGCGAGATCTAACCTTAACCCCTAATCGTCTTCCGGAAACATTGGATTCACACAAAGTTCTGGACATTAGTAGCGAGTATCAGGATATTAGGGATAAGCAGCGAACCCGTGTTGAAACCATGGAAACCATGAAAGAACTTGTAATTGAGAAACTGCAAGGCCATCTTGATGTTCTAGAGAACAGAATAACATTGGAAAAGGACCAGTGGACTAAACGTCTTGCAACTCATGATGAGCGGACAAAGACTAAAGTCGAGGAGCTCGGATCAAAGACAAGCAATGAAATATTCGCTCTTCGAGAAAAGCACAAGATGGACATGAGAGCACTAACAGCGGAATTTTCTAGAACTATGGCGGATATTGAAGAATTCTACAGCGAGATTGTTGAGCAAATACGCTCTTCTAGAACCGCTGTCAGAACAAAAGGTGAAGATGTTGAGAGTGCTGTTGTAGAGTTTCAGAAGTTTGTTGCATACTTGTCAGAACATGCTCCAAAATATGAAGAAGCAATGGAGAAACTGAATAAGACTTCTGAAGATGTGAAATCTCGTTTTGCAGATTCAAAGAAAGGACTTGAAGCGATGAGCACAGGAGCTCAAGGGACAGCAGATGTGCAAACAGAAGAACTCGCACAAAAAAGAGCTGAGTTAGATAAAGAACATGAAGAGAAAATGCAGGAGCTTTTGAATCTACGCGAAACTGTAAACAATTCCGTTGGGAAACTGAAACGTGTGATTCAAGCTAGAATATCTGATCTTCAACAAGCCCTACTTGAAATCACAATTAACACCTTAGAGAATGATTCCATTCCTAACCTTGCTCCATTGACTAGACTTGATATTGATACATTCGTTGCCAAATATGAAAATGAATCATTCATAGTTTTTACACCCGGGACAATGCCTGCAGACAGAATTTTCGATACCTTTAGACATCAGCCAATTGACATTGAATTTGATAGTTTTGTAACTCAGATGATTGAGAAGCAAATACAAGAAACACCAGGGTTCAAGGAAAGTTTTGAAAACGCATGCAATGCTGCCAATATGCTTGTTAACCCAGATGGTTTAGGCTTCATAAGGTCTGGCTTAACAAAAATGCAATTGACTCAACTTCTTGAAGAAGGGGCAAAGGAAAAGATTGAACGTATCTGGACACAAAACAGCGGTCAATGCCCCAAGTGTGGGGAACTCGCAGGGATTGGCACCAAGTTTTGTCCTGGATGTGGTCAGGGTCTCTAAATCTCAAGTGAAAATTTAGGGAGAAATTAGTGGTCATATTCATATGCTTTCATGCACACACTGATTTGAAATGGTGGTAGGTATTTCCATTCTTTTGGATTTCTCAGGTGTTGCTATAGAGAAATTCCATCGCGCATTAACTTGGGAAAAGTTGTTTGAAGATGCTATAGAAATTGGGCGCATGACGAAATTACAGATTTCTTCTTATCAATTTCCAGAAATCCGGACGGGTGACGTCACAACCTCTGGAAACGGTGGTGCAACTGCATTTGCGCTTCTTTCTGAGAGTCACATTAGTGTCCACACATGGCCTGAATATGAGAAGGTTGTAATTGACGTATTCACATGCGGATCCCATGAACGTATCGATAGCATTGTTTCATTCTTCCAAGAATCCGTCAAGCATTCGGAATTGCGAATCACCAAACTATCTAGAGGGGATACAAACTGAAAACTTTAAAACTGCTAATTATCTTCATTCTTGGAATTCTTGCCATGTCACTTCCAAATGACGTTGCAGCAGATATGGATTTTCAGGAAGATGATACTTTTCGAGTTCAGTTCGATACAGCGCTTACAGGTCATAGCGGTGATTATGATGAATACACTGAACATGAAATGGATGTGCGCGTATACAACGTCGATTCTGTTTCAGGTGATAGTGTTGAGATGTCAATGGGCAGATCTTATACATACGAGGATTCTGATGGGGGGTACTATGAAGAAACAAGTGGGAATTATTTTTCAATCAACTCAACTGATGGATCATACCTAGACGGAACACTCGATGCTCCATCCGACTATGTTGAGTATTTCACCTTCGACAATATCTGGTTTAGAATAGACCCAACACTTCCTGAGGGGTCCACAGTGAGAATTCTTGGCAATGATTATACTGTGAATGGCCTAACATCCATCTTTCTGGATTATTTTACCGCGGTAGATGCAATCGAAGTGCAAGTCCTTGATGTTATCCAACTCGTTAATGATCCTGAATATGACCCTAATGGACCAATGACACTAACAATTGACGATACGTTCTATTTCGATCCAGCTACAGGCTATTTCATCATGGAAGTATGGGATGTAGATGTTTCAACAAGTGTAGGTAGGTTCAGCTGGTATGAAATTGGAATTCTACAGACCTCGAGCTATTCTCTGCAGGTCAATACGGCTGCAACTGTCGGAAGGCTAGGACTATACGGATTGGGTGTCATCGCCTTTCTAGGTTTTCTAGTCGTTGTTGATAAAGTGGCAAAATACCAATATCGGGCTGAAGTTGACAAGGCAATTCGCATAATGTCTGGTCAACTCTTGCCACCTAAAGCCACGGCACAGAAAAGTGCACCGATACTTTGGAAACCTCTGGAAATTGACTATCACTCTTTGATTGAAGGTACTCCAAAGCATGATCTGATGACCTTGCAACCCGGGGTATTTCTCGTTATAGACCCTAGAAATAAGCTTGCCATTGTGGATACGAAGACGTCACCTAAATTCAAGAATCTAGTTACCGATTTTGAGCTCTCCAGCTTGGAACTTCTGTATAAGTTAGTGTTGGGAACCATTGCAAAAGACACTGTTGAGTATGAAGAAGCAAT
>JARGGA010000266.1 GCA_029210805.1 Candidatus Thorarchaeota archaeon | reverse complement strand
ATAATATCTGAAGTGGTTGGGATACCTGCTTCTACAAACTTTGTAGTTGTTTCGTGCTTCATATTGATGATTCTATCTTTCAGCATGTTAGCGACTTGAAGTTTTGAAGCCTGCATTTGTGTTTCTAGACTGATAAGGGAGGTAAGATTCTCTGCGCTTGAAGATTCTTTAGCAAGGATTCTAAGTTTCTGTGCGAAATCCATCGGGAGTTCAAGACCGAGCCGAACAGATGTTTCAACCCATGCCTGAAGTGACTCAATATCACTCATCAAAGAAACACCTAGCATTCTGCCAACTTCACCACGGCGACCATCAAGGTAAACCTTTTCGGCCTGTAATTTGTCATTTATAGTGATGAGATCGGCAGCTGATAATCCTGCTACTGTATCATTGGAAACTGAAGTTGATACTTCTCCTCGATCTATTGTGATATGACGTTCGAAAGTTTCCACTGTTCTCTTGTTCTCATCTAGAAGGTCCTTAACACTCCTTCCCAATTCACCTAGGAGGCCAGATGATTTTGATGAGAACACATTGCCAAATTGGAATAATCTCTCGAAATCTTCCATATCCCCTGCACCAATTGATGGAAAACTAATGGATGCCAATGCCTTAGCTTCAGCTGGTTTCATCTCCTGAAGTTTCGGCAAGGACGCCATGATATCACGATGCTCTTTTCTAAAGAGCTCTGCGAAGTCCCTGACGATTCGCATAAACATATCGACTAAATCGGCATCGATTTTTTCGAGCTGAGTCTGGATTTTTCTCTTCTTTAGCATACCTGAAGTTTCTATCTCATTCTCCGCTTTTGTGAAATTAGCGAATACTTCATAGAGTTGGCGTACCTGATGACTTGTTTGTTCTTCAAGACCAGGATTCAGTGATACCAACATTCCTTTTGTTTCCGAGAGGCGGTCTAGTTCGCGTCTCCACTTGTTACTATCCAAGAGAGTACCTCCTATTTATGGCGCTTCTTTGAGTGTCATAGGTCTTAAGTGTGTTCTGTGGGTATGTCGTTTAAATCATGAATTTGTTGGTCAAAGCGCAATTGCTAAAACTTAAGACCCAATCTGCTAAGTTACATAAAATCCAAGAGCCAAAATAAGTGATACGCAGCTTACTTAATAAAGGAAATTCAAGCTAGGAGCACGATTCAAAGTGTCTAAATCTGCGGGAGGTACTGCAACTTCATTGCGTCTTCAACACAGTATTGTTGCAGAGTTTGAGGGCGAAGCAGTTTATGTCAATCACGACGAAAAGTATGTGTATGCAGCATGTACTGATTTGAAAGTGCGAGTGTGGTCAAAAGGGGACTGGCAAGTTGTAACAGTTTTAGGAGATACTAGCTCGCCTCCCCTTGCAGTTCATGTTGATGAAGAACACGTCTATGCTACTTGTGAGAAACGGGTTTACGTATGGAATAAAATAACTTGGGGTATGATTGGTTGGTTTGAATTGAGTTATTCTGCTGTCACATCTACTCTTCGAGGAGAATTTCTCTATGTTGGAGCCAAGGAAGGCCGCTTAGTATCGATTAAGAAGGATACACATGATACTTCAAGCTGGCAATTGCTGAAATCTGATATAACCAATCTCTGGGCTGACCAGGAGATAATTTGCACATCCACTAGCAAAGATGAATCAATGGTGTGGCAGCTCGAAACTGATGGCGCTCCCACCGAGATTGCAAAATTGGACAAGAAAGACAAGGGTGCTAGAATTGCAGGGAATACAGGCTTCATTCTTTCAGGCGTAAGTATGTCAGAAATTAAGGTGTGGGATCGAGTTGATTGGGCACACATTCGTACTCTGGAACCAGTGAATAGCAATGGCATCATTTCGATATGGGCTAACAACATGTATGCAGTAGCTGCTTCTGATTCTTCAACTATCTCAATTTGGGATTTGAGAAAAGGGAATTCCCTTGGCAGTCTAAAGATTGCTGGAAGCAAAATCGTTCAAGTGAAAGCAGACAAAAATTTCCTATTTATTGCAACAACTAGTGGGTTGAAAGTCGTTTCCTTGGTATTTGGTACTCAGCCTCTTGATATCTGTGCAGAAGAAAACGGATTATTCGGATCACATATTATGCGAACATCTCCCTACGATGTTCTCGAGGTTGTCCTAGAATTTCAGATGAAAGGTGATGAGCAGCTACAGAAGGGAGCCTTCCATGAAGCTGTCACTGAATTTGAACATGCATTGCAGCTACTAATTGATAATACTCAGGCGCTTCTTGAAGTACCAGAAGAACGCGAAAAAATTACCCGAGAAATCAATGATCGCTTGGGTCAATCCCTTCTTCGTTCAAAGATCGTCGAGTTACAACAACTAACAGCAAACATCGGTGATATTACTAAAGAGCTGAACCGAGAGGGCCGGTCATCCAAAAGCGATGAAGATTTGGATCGACTATGGTTACATGCTGGTAGGGTGATAAAAGAAAGTAGAATTCTATCTGAA
The DNA here is from genome assembly GCA_029210805.1 of Candidatus Thorarchaeota archaeon. Classification (GTDB taxonomy): domain Archaea; phylum Asgardarchaeota; class Thorarchaeia; order Thorarchaeales; family Thorarchaeaceae; genus MP5-2226. Next base: position 2,351 of record JARGGA010000266.1, on the reverse strand, counting down.
GCACAAGCCGGGCATATACTGAGCTATCAGCTTTCACATGCTGCAGATATCCTTGACGCTGATATGATTCAAGCCAAGGAAATGCTCGAGATTTACAAGGAGAAAATCAATACAGTTCTTGCACTAACCCAGAATATCCGAAGTGAATGGCGTTGGCTTGAACGAAAACGAACCACGTTAAATGAACGACTTTCATTCCTTGAAAATGCTGTTGAAACACTTGAAACTAGGATTAATGAATCTAATTCAGATGAAGAGGTTAAAGAGATCCTTATGCGTGCACTTGTTGAATACACCAAGATGCGAGACCAGATCGCCCGTATTGTAAGTGTATCAACAGAAGCCACACCTGATATGATTCTCTCTCGAAATGAATCAGTAGCGGCGATTGAGGGTCTTCTTAGCATCATACCTCGAAGAAAAGAGACTCTTATGAAAATAGAAAATGATGCAGATAGAGATAGAGAGCGCGACCAACTAATAGATGCTCTTCAACAAGCGCTTGATGCCGCTGAGTATCACAAGATGAAAGATGAATCATTGAAAATAAACGCTGAGCTTGCAACACTTCTTCTTTCAGAACCTTCGGAGACATCTGCTGAACCCACCGAAGAATCTTTACCAAAAGAGACTGTGCCTGAGCCAAAATCTGAAAATGCCAATAAGCAACCTACTAAGATAAAAGCTTCACCGAAGAAGGGCAAAAGCCCTTCAACTAAGAAGAAAACCGCCAAGAAGAGCAAAACAGAGAGGAAGGAATAATCTATCCGCCTGCACTGTAGATGTCGACATCAAACAAGCTCTCAGATATTGAAAGGATATCATACTCTTCTCGCAGAGCATCTATCCACTCGTCAGCAATACTCTCCAGAATTGGATCAATTGCAAAAGCTTGTTCTGCTGCAGCAAGTGCTGGTTTCACTTCTCTTAGCATGTAATTGCATGCAGCAAGATTGTACCACGCGATGGATGAATTGGGATCAAGTTGAATAGCTGTTTGAAGGGCATCCTTTGCCTCCATCCATGCCTCTGCAGTCATAAGCACAGTTCCCAAGAGATACCACTCTCTCTGGTTTCTCGGATTGAGTTTTAGTGATTCTTTTAGTGCTTCGATCCCCTCTGATTCTTGTTTCAGGAGAAGATGAAGATAGGCCTTGTCTGCCCAAACCTGATAAGCCGTAGGTTCTAGAGTGAGGATTGAATTAATAGCCTCGAGGGCTTTCTTGGGTTTCTTGAGTTCGAGATTGCAAATAACGACTCTATCTAGAATTGTTCTATTGCACGGATCCATTTCTACTGCTTTCTCAAGAGCCTCTATTGCTTCAGTGAACCTGGCTTTGTTCATGAGAGTCGAGGCGAGGTCAAGGATTTGTCCTGTTTCAGGACGGTCTTCTGCCATCGTCAACACGTTACCCCAATTGAAGTACTGTCTATGCTATATGTAGTACACGCTTTCGCCCAGATTATTTACTTATAAGGTATATTCTCATAGCATTATTCGTGTAAATGAGCGCATATGCAATATTTTCCAGATTTCTCGAATCAGATGCAATTGGATCTCTACCTGATTGGTCTATGGGTTATATTTTCTATACGGGAAAGTGTTATCAATAAGCTATGTGGTTTTTATGTACGTAAGTTCGATTGGGCGTGCGAATATGATATTCATTTCAACTACCTTGTTAATGCTGCTACTTGCAGCTATCGTACTTCCTTCTGTTGTATGTGGGAAGAAGGGCGAAGCCGCTGTTGTCAGTAGTGAGAAAACTGCCGAAGTAGAAGAGGTCGAAGTAGAAGAACCTGAGGAACCTGACGAACCTGAAGATTCGGAAGAATCAGAAGAATAAATCATCTATCCTTTTCACTTTGTTAATATGACTGGGGAAGTATTTCCCAGTCTTCCTATTTTTATTACACCTAATGTGATGTTCTCTTCCAAAACCCTTTTGCACCGTTTTCTAATAAATAATATAAGCAACAAAATCTAACGCAAAGTAAGCTAACGTCATCATTTTGTTGGTGTTGCTGGGAGATTCACTTGCATGCCGCACAGGGGAAGAAGGTTGCTGAGACAATCCTGTATATCCAATATATCATGCAGTCAATACTCCTATCATGATTTTTCAATTCACAACTCAGTTTTTCTTTCAGTTCGTCGGAGGAATTCGTAGATGAAAAGTAGTAGGATACTAATTCAGAAAATACTGGTTTCTATTGTTCTAGGCATGCTTCTGTGTTCATCACTGGTGTTCACAGCATCAGCTAGCAGAATAGAAACGAGCAAGGATACTAATGTACCAGAGAAACCAGCTCTATTTCATGTCACTATCTTTTATGATCCAGAGTCGCCA
>JARGGA010000265.1 GCA_029210805.1 Candidatus Thorarchaeota archaeon | reverse complement strand
TTCACCAATTGGACCGCTGGCGGTGATCTATACACTCGTTTCTTTGTCACTCCAGGTGTATCACTTCCTGATACCAACTACTGGTGGGACTTTGCTTTCATGAACAACACCTGGTTCGAGGATTACTCTCTCGGGTGGGGTGAGCATGATATTAAATCATGGGAGAAAGAATGGGTTCATAGCTTTGATTACCTAGGTGATCAAGTCTATGTTGATATTACCTATGATCAGCTAGCATACAAATTTACAAGCGGCTCACTGATTGATGAGATGGCCAAGGGTTCCGAATCTCCATACATCGTTATAGATGGTGAAAACATTCCAATCCAAGTTCGTGAGAACTATGATCCTTGGAGTGGTGACACGTGGCAGAATATATTCTTCTATGACCACTGGGATCCAGCTACTGGAAAGGACATGTATTACTATCTTCTTCCGAATGAAACACAATTCTGGGTCTCATATGATGAAGTCATAGTGATCTATAATGTAACAACAACCCTCTCTGAAACATTCTTGACCGCGCAGGAATATCCACGCACTTACTATGATGGAGAAACTTACTACTACTACTGGGTAGATATTGATGGAGTATTCCACGTAGGTGACTTGGCTTCCTTTGAGGTATATGACCATGTTGAAGTATCCGCATACCCCGAAGAGCATCGATTCATCATTTATGGTTCAAGCCATACTACTCTGCTAATCGATGAGTTTTGGTGGGAGAGCCGCGACATGCTATACTACCTGATGACTGATGGTGGAGATCTACTCTCGTTCCGGTACAATGAAGTTACTGGACACTATGAGATATTCATTGGAGGAGCATGGCAAATTGCCAGCTGGCCAGAGAGCTACTTCTTAGAGGAATATTTGGGCTCTGATGCCTATTTGGTTACAAATAACATTCAGAGGTTCTGGTATACTGAACTTGATACCATCAAATACGAGATGCCCTATCCAGGTGCACAAGCTCGATGGTCCTGGGAACTAGCCGAAACAAAAAATACCGGAGGACTTGTTCCAACTGCAAACTCACTCATCTGGAACGACAATGGGTATAATGTCCAAGGTGAAGGCCCATGGTGGGTTAGAATTGGCGGTGAGAATATGACCGTTGATGAGATGATTATGCCATACCTTGTTGCCAATGACACTGAGGTCTGGAATCCAATGCAAACCGGTTTCAGTGGCTACATTGGAACATACAGCAATGATCTCGCCTTCAATAAGATTGACCAGATTCTCTACAATGGCTCAGCATGGCCATACTACTCTAATCAGGCAGAATATCTTGACCTTCAGAATGGCACTATTTGGTTGGTTAATGAAACATGGATCTTCTTGGTCTATGAATATAATCTAGATGGAAAAGTATTCTACTCCCAACAAGAATGGCCATACTACCAAGAACTAGGTAATGATACCTGGTATGAGTACAAAGCCGTGAATGGCACAATATTCAAATTTGAAGAATGGGAGAGACCTCCCGTATTAGGTACACATATCGTGAATGCGTTCTACAACTTCACAGATGGATGGTTCTATTTCGATTGGATGGCTGGACATTATCAGTTCAACTACGAAGGACAGTATAGAAAGGCCTACTGGGTGGCAAATGCTGCTTACAGTGGTGACCTGTACTTCTTCTGGGAGAACTACGAAGGTTCAGTTAAGCATACCTTCAGATTCTTCTACAAGACAGGTCTTGTTAATGCTACAGCAAGCTTGGACTCCGTCTATAAACTTCGACATCGTTGGGGTTATGCTGTAGTTGAGGGCCTCAAACCTATTGAGAGTGTTGTGTACAAGAACTTCAATGACTTTGTGATTGGAGTTCCTCGGTGGGGAATGTGGGGTATTCAGAATTGGGCTGTTAATGAAGACAATGGCGCAGTAGACCTCGATGGTGACTTCGATACAACTGATGACCAGTATTTCATTCAAGAAGAATATACATCTACCGACAGCTGGATTCACGAATATAGCAAGATGTGGGTAGGAACACTATGGGATCCAAACACAACTCAGTACGGAGATGACATGTGGGTTAGCTCATACATGGGTCTAGACACATATACATGGTCATACGAATGGGACCAGACATTCTACTGGTACCATGCTGACGACTTCACTCAACTAACAGGCACGGAAATGCAAGCAGTCAAGGACCAGCTTATCACACCTCAGGGTGATCCGATGGCAGGTTATTGGGACCTTGCATGGATGGCTAATAATGTGACTTGGGAAGATATTCTCCAAGAAGCGATTGACAACGGCTGGGACTGGATGACTTCCAATGAACAGACTTGGACTTGGCTAAGTTTTGGTGTTAATCAAAACTATGGAACAAGCTACGAGGAGTTTGGTGTTGAACACTGGCTCAATATTGGAATGCATTACGAGTACAGTGGACTCATGATCTGGGAAGACGAAAACAATAACACTCTGATGGATGTTGACTTGACCAATCCAGGTGCAGGTGAGCTTTCACACTATCTGATTCCTGATAGTGTTGATTCAGTCGACTTCGTTACCCCTGGTGCTGCCTACGGAAACTTCGGAGACTCTGGAAGCGTCGACGTGGGTGTCGAGGACGAAATTACCTGGGGCGTCACATTCTATGAAGTCAACGGTACTGTGTTCCCATACACACTCTACGGATACTGGGGCTGGTATGATGGAGTTCAGCAAGGTTCTGATCTTAGGACATTCGATGAACGTCCAACGAAAATAACCATTGATGAATTGTCATTCCTAGTTCACTTCCAAGGACACATCAATACAACCGCAGGTGCGTTGAACAACTACGCTGATCTTAAGGTTGACAACTATGTTGGTAACTGGGATCTTCCAAATATGATTGGCGGCCGTGACAACCTCGAGAATCGATCATTGGCATTGAATTATCTCGCCGATGTATCGATGTCTGATTTCGCCTTCAAGGCGGATGGAGGCTTTGCAGATGGCGAATCAACAGTTGGTGCTGATACATTCAAGTTCGAGACCGCTGGCGCTCCATTTGCGGAGATGGTAATGTGTGGCGTTACATACGATTGGGCCAAGAACACAACTGCTCCATACGATGTAGTCAGCATGACTACTCCTGCAGGCACTTTCCGTCAGGCTTTCGAGTCCGAGAACGGTCAGAGCGCAATGGGTTATTCGTCCAGCAACTTAATGTTCTATGTCACAATTGGCTTCCCCGAATGGGAAGGCTACAGTGTCTATCAGGACCCAGTCTTTGTAGGTTACACCTCAAGTCGCGGTACTGCAGCACCAATTGGCGATGTAATGTTTGGATCTTTCAGCATCTCACCCGTTGTTCCATCTGGCACTGACACAGTAACTGTAAGTGTGGACATCACCTCACAGATGCCGATTGATCAAGTCTATCTAGACTACACTACAGACATCAATAGCTGGTCTGAACAGGACAACCAGATGTGGAACACAGGTGGCAGCCGCTACTCAGGCGACATCGAGCCTTACGCTGAAGGTACCGAGGTATTCTTCCGTGTGGGTGTTGCAACTGCAATGGGCTACTCTGAATCCCAGATTGGCTCGTATATTGTAGGTCAGGGAATGGTAACTACCGGAACCAATCCAACTGGACCAACTGGACCTATTGGTGAAGGTCTCCCGAGTGAGATTCTCATCATGGTGGCCGGAGTCGGTATTGTGGCAGTGATTGTCGTTGTCTTAGTTGTTAAGCGACGAAAGTAATCTATCTTTGAGGGGCATGTCCCCTCAAACCCTTTCTTTTTTCTGATCTCATTCTGAATGACTGAACACTAGATGCCTGTATAATAAAATGAGTACTTTACTCTTTGACAATCATTGGTCTCATTTTGGTATGGAAGAATTTGATACCCGAAATGTGAGCTTCGTAGGTACAATTAAACGCATCATACGAAATACCTGGAACTGGTATTGCATTTCTCAGGATCACGCAGTCTTTTTTATCTACTCCAAAAGAAATCTCAACCAATTTGGCATTTGCCTTCAACAGGTGAACACATGCAGCCTTCTTATCTTTAGCAGACAGTATTGAAAGATCCATCAATCTGGTTGTAAGAGTTATCCAGTTCGTACCTGGAAAGACTTCAATCTCTTCAGTTTTTGGAGGCCCATACGGAAGGAGGTTGAATGTCTTGCGACCTTTCTCCTCGAAGTCTATCTCTAACCTTTTGAGATACTCCTTTGTGATGTACCATGTGGTACTCATACTATTTCCTGTCCTTTTACGAGACAATAGGTCTTCTGTAAAGAATCCTTATGCCACTCTCTCTTGTTCTCTATTAGACAAATCCTAGTAAAAATCTTCGCATTTTGGATGAATTCGATGGAAAATTAAATCACAGTTGTGATAATTGTAGTTGTTTAAGGTTTTATCCTCTTACAGCATAGAAGATATTAATCCCGCATTTATCACGAATCGCGAACGGACATTGATTGGTAGATGATTGAATATGGAGAATGAATCAGAAGGCGTAACTATAGATGCAGAAGAGAATGCAGTTCCTTTCACTGCACGATTGATCGCTCACTATCGAGCTCAAGAGAGCAAACGTGAGAATCCACTTATCATTGATCCATATGCTGAGCGACTTGCTGGAGACCTTCAGTTTTATGCAAAGGATCACAAACGTACTGCTGGATCCGGGGACTATGCCATTGTGCGAGCACATTACGTCGAGAACAGGCTTCGTGAATCTTGGGATGAGTATTTACAAATCGTTATTCTTGGAGCTGGTCTTGACACTCGTGCATATCGATTCAGTCCTCTGAAAGGTGATAACACAATCATCGAGATTGATTAT
>JARGGA010000264.1 GCA_029210805.1 Candidatus Thorarchaeota archaeon | reverse complement strand
TGTAGAATTTATGACCAATTGAATCAGCGCAGACCTGACCAGTAAGATCAACCTCAAGTGCTGAGTTAATTGCAATCATCTTGTTATTTTGGCCAATCACGTAGGGATCGTTGACATAGGAGGTGTCATGAAAATGAAACATGGGATTATCATGCACGTAATCGTACAGTTTCTTGGTTCCCATAGCAAAGGATGCAATTGCCTTACCTCTGTGCAATGTCTTCTTTTTGTTTGTAACAATGCCTCTCTCTATCAGAGGAATTAGGCTGTCACTAAACATCTCAGTGTGAATTCCTAGGTCTTGTGCGCCAATCTCGAGCAGGTTTTCCGCAACTGCCTGTGGTAATGCGCCAATGCCAAGTTCCAGGGTAGAATCGTTCTCAATTAGTCTAGCACAGTATGCGCCAATGAGTTTGATTCGCTCTTCCGCCTCTCCTGGTTCGAATTCTCGAAGGGGCTCATTGTAGGGAACTAAGTAGTCTATATCCCTGACATTCAGAAATGAATCGCCATGGGTAATGGGCATATTCTCATTGACCTGAGCGATGACAAAATCCGCACTCTCGGCTGCAGACTTTGTTATATCGACTGAAATACCCATAGAACAATATCCGTGATCGTCCGGTGGGCTTACCTGGATCATAGCGACATCAAGTGGCATTCTTTTTGAGCGGAACAACTCGGGGATGTCCGAAAGCATGATTGGTGAGTAATCAGCTCTGCCTTCTGCAACAGCTTCACGAATATTCTCTGAAACAAAGAAGGTGTTATGCCTGAACTGATTCTGAAACTTGGAATCCGCAGAAGGAGTGTCCCCTAGTGTCAACAAGTGTACAATTTCATTATCTGCCATTTTGTCTGCGTTTTTTGCAAGCTCCTGAACCAAGTGATATGGCACTCCACATCCTGTTCCAAGAAAAATTCGAGATCCTCTTTTGATAGTGTTAATTGCTTTATTAGCGTCAAGAATCTTGTTCTTGTATTTCTCAATCCATTTTGTTCCTGTCACAAGAATCACCCCAAGTTAACAAGTAGTTTCAAACATGACTGACCTATATGCATTTTCAAATGGTGGAAGTTATAGAGCTGCACCTAAGAATGTCGAACACGTCGGAAACCTTTTAGTGGGGTTTCATCCGGGCCGGTAATAAGATTCGACAGTCTTCCGGGTGAAGATAATCATGTCAGAAAATATTGGAAATCGCTATCTCGTCATTATAGGCGCATTGATAGTACAGCTCTGTTTGGGTTCCATCTATGCATGGTCCTTTTTCCAAACGGCGCTCTCTACGACCACAGGTGATTACGTATGGGCTTCTCTTATGACCCAGATGCCATTCGCCGCTGGTCTTGCATCATTTGCGCTTTTCATGATATTTGCAGGAAGATGGCAAGATAAAGTAGGTCCAAGGAAGGTCGCCACTATAGGCGGTATACTTCTCGGTATTGGCTACTTGCTTGCTACTTTCGTTGACGTTGTAACTGCCGGTCAAGAACTACTTGGCACAATTTACCTTGTGATAACTTATGGTATCATTGGTGGTGCCGGTATTGGATTTGCATATGTCTGTCCAATCGCAGCTCTTGTCAAGTGGTTCCCAGATAAGAAGGGCTCCATTACAGGTATTGCAGTCGCAGGATTTGGAGCTGGTGCACTAGTCTTTGGCTATGTTGAACAGGCTCTACTCTTAGCACCAGTCATTGCTGGTTTCTCAGCAGTTGCTGGAACCTTCCTTGTCCTCGGTATCGCATATTTGATCCTTGTAGTACTCGGTGCTCAAGTCCTTGTCAATCCCCCAGAGGGTTGGCTACCTGAAGGTTACACCCCACCAGCACCCGCCGCTGATGGCACTGGAAAGGACATCCTACCTGGTGAGATGATCAAGAAAGGAACTTTCTGGCTTCTCTGGCTTGCCTTTGTACTTGCAGCCACTGCCGGTCTGATGACCCTTGGAAACGTAAAGAGTGCAGCTATCGACATTGATCCACTTGCCGATGCGGTCATTCTTGTAGGTGTCATGAGCATCTTGAATGCAGCAGGCAGAATTGTCTGGGGTACTGTATCAGACAAGCTTGGCCGTGAGAACACAATGATGACCATGTTCATCGTTCTTGCAGGAGGCATGTTCTCATTTGCACTTCTGACAACTGTACCTGGTACAACATGGATTGCAATCATGGCTGTTGCCTCCCTTATTGGTTTCTGCTTCGGTGGTAACTTCGCTTTGTTCCCATCAGCAACTGCAGACAACTGGGGTTCAAAGAACGTTGGCAAGAACTATGGCGTCATGTTCACAGCATACGGTATTGCAGGTATTGTCGGTGGTCTACTAGCAGGGTCCTTCAAGGATGCAACTGGTAGTTACTTCATGGCATTTGCAATCACGGGAATCCTCGCTATTATTGCAGTGGTTCTTATCCTGATTGTGAAGATGCAATCCAAGAAACAATAATACTAAACCTTAGAGACCAAGGGACTTGTTCCTTTGGCCTCTTTCGCTCTTTTTTCATAAATTCTGAAAGCTTATCTGGACTCAGACAATAAGCTAATTGTGGTGCATGTACTGGAGGATTTAAAAAAACGTATAGGTCTCACTGAAAGACTTCTAGCTCTCACTCACCCTTGTGATTGGTGTGATAAACCAATGAGTGAGTGGACAAACACTATGAATTGGAGGAATCAAAGAAAGCACTACTGCTCAATGGAGTGTTACGCTGCTGGGGAGTACAAACTGAACCGCTATATCTGCGCAATCCCGCCAATTATTCTGGGAGTAATCATCCTTTTTGTCGTTTCGCAACTTCTCATGGATATCACAACAGTCACAATCATAGCAATTCCGGTATTGATTATCATTTGGCTTGTCTTCAGTAGCGTATCACTTACATTCATTGTAATTGGAAGAAATAGGCGAATACTCAAAGAATCCGAAGAAGGTGGGATACAGTAAGTGCATAGGATATCTGATACAACCATCTCAAAACGAAACTATAGGGCCGTTATGTTTCTATTTGGATATTCATCTGCAATTTTGATTATATTCATGATGATAATGGTCTGGCAAGGTCTACCACTGGAAATGGCTGCTTTTGCTATTGTTACTAACTTGGCGATTGCTTCCACCCTCTTAATGTGGTTCCGACGAAAATATCCCCCTTCAGCTCGGTATGATTAACTGGATGATAATCGCTGATATCTGGTCTTCATACAATGTGACATCGTAAAACACTACGATTATTCTTCAAATCACAGTTTTAATATGCCAATTTCCGCTTGGACCAATTGTGGTGGGAAACATTTAACGATAGAAAAGCAGGTGGACGATCTTCGTTTTGCGATGAAGCTTCTCTCAATTGTAGTTGTTATCATAGTAGTTGTGCAACTATTGACGATCTTCAATAGCGTACCCATTAATAGCGTTGTTCTCAGTATTTCCCTTTTCTTTATTGTTTTGGTGGTGATTTTTCTATTCTGTGTCTATAGCACGCTGAACTCTGGCAATTACGAGATAGACTCAGAATAATCTATGCACACCTGTCAAGAAGCTGAATTTTCCCCAAATACACCTTTTTCCAAACATAATTTCGGCAAGTTCCAAATTCCTCTTGGAAATACGTATTATTGGGGCTCTGTGTGAAAAGTCTGAAACAGGTAGCAAAAACAAGATAGAATGAGAATAATTTTCTCCAAACATGCACATTCGTTGATCAATATTTGTAACAATTTGAAATAAAGTGAATTCTTCTTGACTTTTCACACAGCTCTTATTATTGGACAAGCCTTATTAACACGAAAAATTTCGCCGAAGCCAAAGTACCATTGGATTTAGGGTGACTATATTGTCTGACGAAACCAAGATTACAGTTAAGAGTTCAGAGGACAGGCGCTTTCCTCCCCCACAGAGCTTCATCGACAAGGCCTATGTAAAGAGCCATGACGAGCGAATGAAGATCTGGAAGGAGTCCGTTAGCGATCCTGACAAGTACTGGCTCGATATCGCAAATTCTGACATGTTTTACTGGAAGAAGGCCCCCACTAAGGGCTTCAACTGGGAAAACAAATCCGAAATCAAATTTTCCTGGTTTAAGGACGGGAAAACCAACATGGCCTATAACTGCCTCGACAAGTGGGTAGAGAAGGGTAAGGGCGACCAAATTGCTCTCATATGGCAGGGTGATCCCCTCGATGAGGACAAGACCTACACCTTTAGTCAACTCACATCTGAGGTCAGCAAGGCTGCAAACGTCTTGAAGAACTTGGGCGTAAAGAAGGGCGACGCAATCACCTTCTACTTGCCAATGATTCCAGAGTTAGCAATTCTCATGCTTGCCACCGCACGTATTGGTGCGGTTCACAGCATTGTCTTTGGTGGATTCAGCGCTGACTCCCTCAAGGATCGAATCAGTGACTGCCAGAGCAAGCTCCTCATTACTGCTGATGGATACTATCGTAACGATAAACACGTCCTACAGAAGGCTGGTGCTGACGCTGCTGTTGCAGACACTTCTGTCGTTGAGAAAGTTCTCGTTGTTCAGCGAATGGGCGACCTCATTGAAACCCCATGGACTGAGGGCAGAGACCTCTGGTACCACGAGGAACTCGCAAAGGTCGATGACAACTGCGAACCCGAATGGATGGATGCTGAAGACCCACTCTTTATCCTCTACACATCAGGTTCAACTGGTAAACCAAAGGGTGTCCTCCACACTACTGGTGGATACATGGTCTACACAGCATGGACGTTCAAGAACATCTTCGACTATCACGATGGCGACATCTACTGGTGCACTGCTGACATTGGCTGGATCACCGGTCACAGCTACATCACCTACGGCCCCCTCGCTGCTGGTGCCACAACCATGATGTTCGAAGGCACCC
>JARGGA010000263.1 GCA_029210805.1 Candidatus Thorarchaeota archaeon | reverse complement strand
CAGCAAGATGAAGATTGTTTTCGCATCTTCTTTTACCCGTGATCTCCGTATCTGCCGCGGTTTCCACTTCTTTTGTGGATGCACAGGATTCTTATGTATTCTCCGAATATTCAATTATGGCTCGTACTATTATGAGAATTGCAATATCATTAATCATGCTGATTATTGGCATAGTTATTTTCATTATTTTTCTTCTAGGAGCAGGCTCTATACCTTAGCGTGACCATCAAATGATGTAGGTTTCTGTAGTCGCACACCTGTTTAGTTTGTCCCGGAATGATTATCTAGTATCTTTCTCAGATTAATTTTGGCGTAGGCAATGACGGAATTTAGTGAACTCTATTCAAAAATTCAAGATGCTCGCAGCGTTCTTGATGGTATTATTCATGTAACTAGAATGGACAGGTCTTCGACATTCTCTCACATTACTGGGGGCGATGTGTATCTGAAGCTTGAGAATTTGCAGAAGACGGGCTCCTTCAAGGTGAGAGGAGCGGCGTATGCAATGTCACAACTTACCGATAAGGAAAAAGAAGTAGGGGTTATCGCTGCCTCAGCTGGCAATCATGCCCAGGGTGTGGCCTACGCATCAACGCGGATGGGAATAAAATCAACCATCGTTATGCCGGTATTTTCACCAGTAGCGAAGATTCATGCCACTAGAAATTATGGTGCTGATGTGGTTCTATATGGTGCAACATTCGATGACGCTCTAGGACATGCTTTGGAAACTGCCGAAAGGACTGGTTCGACATTTCTTCATCCCTTCAATGATGAAGATGTTATTGCTGGTCAAGGGACCATTGGACTGGAGATTTTAGATGAGTGCCCAGATGTTGATGTAATTGCTGTACCAGTTGGAGGCGGTGGTTTATCAACTGGGATTGCAGTCGCCGTAAAAGAGCAGAATCCTCAGATTGAAGTCTATGGTGTAGAAGCTGAAACAGCTGCTTCAATGAATGCTTCTCTTTCTGCAGGGAAAGTGACCACTGTTACAAATCTCGATACTATCTGTGATGGAATCGCAGTAAAGACAGTAGGCGAGAAGACATTCAATATTGCAAAGAGCCTGCTAACGCGCGCCGTTACAGTTGGGGACCTTGAAGTAACACGGACGTTATTCATGCTTCTCGAAAGAGCAAAGATTGTTGTGGAACCAGCGGGTTGTGTGGGTCTCTCTGCTTTCCAACATGGACATATCAACGTGAAAGGCAAAACTGCTGTTGCTGTCCTCTCAGGCGGCAATATTGACATGAGCTTCATGTCCCGAGTTATTGAGAAGGAGCTCTATCGTTTGGGTACACATACTAGGCTTAAGGGTACTATTTCTGATAGAGTTGGAACTCTTAACAAGGTCATTGAACTTGTTTCTGAATCTGGAGTAAGCATCATTGAACTAGATCAAGACAGAAGCGATCCTGGTATCCTTCCGAACAAGACTGACCTTACAATGATTCTAGAGGTTCCAGATGAATCTGCTGTTGAAAAACTACTGCGGCTTCTTGACGAGCACAACTTCTCGTTCCATCGGTTTGAGGATTAAATCAACGGCACACTGGATATCAAAATCCATGCTAGCATGAATGCACTCAACATTATTGCTGGCCATGGATTATCGAATTGCACTGATGTCCAACTGATGAGTATTGTAGTGAGTGTTGAGATAATCATGTAGAGGAGAAGAAGGAGTCCTAAGAGCACCATTTCGCCAGCAATGAATCCCATTAGCGTTGACAAGGAAACCACTACAACCGCTAAGCTTCCAGCTGCAGCAAGTCGAGCTGCAAAGGATAGGATTTGATTCTTAGTGTTGTTCTTTCCACCTGTCCATTCTCTCTTGGAAATGATGAATTCCCGAATCCATGCCGCATCCATTACAAAATAGGGTATTGCAACCAAGAAGAGTGCAGCAATGTTTTGAACTCTGACACCTACAGGATATCTTACCATTGAGAAGATGACCCATGAGCGCATCATTTCTGGTGTACCTCCAAGCGCCATCCATCCTATCAGCCAAGCAATGCCAATAGATGCAATCAATGCGCTCTTGAGAAGGTCAAACCCGAATGGTTTGAGATTTGTTCTATCGATTCCAATTGATTTGAACGAATTAATCAAATTCTCCTTTCCGTTGGCAATCACTAGAATCAGAGGGATTCCGATAACACTCAGAATGAAGAAGATAACAATCCCGATCATGAACATAGAGTTGGGCCAGAAGATTCCCATATTCTCAAGATGAAATGCTGAAGCAGATCCAATTGTGAAGAATGTGATGATAGCTGCTCCAATTATGCTGCTTGTAATCAGAGTCTTCAAGATCGAGGCTGGCTCTGTGTAACGTTCCAGCTTGCGAGGTTTGAGTTTTGATGGAATAGCGTCTTGAAGAATGATAAGAAGCGGAATTGTTGACACTAAGAGTGCGAAAACACCCGTGGCCATGGCAATCGTTTTTCCAGTATACACTTGGTCGGTTGGTGCGATGGTTGAATTCCAGCTAGTTCCACCTTGAACTGCACGAACCATCCAATCGCATGTTGCACCTACAATAGTTCCATCTATTGCCTCAAAGACGTGATCTGTTGGAGCTAGGTCTAATCTGTAGGCTGTCTGGTTCTCGAAAGACCCATAGGTAACACCCGCCTCTGCTGTTTCATCTCCAGTCATCCGCCGAAGGGACTCTAGTGCCATCTCGGCTGTTATCATCTCATCGAATTCACCAAGTGCGATGAGGAGATTTCCAGGGGTTTCATCTACAAGATCAAGTCCCATTTCCTCAAGGTATCCTACTGCTGCATAGGCAGAAGGAGCTATTGGATATTCACTCATGACAAGAGCTACCTGAAAACCAAGAGAGTGAGTAAGCATTCCATATGTTTCATTGTCTACATTTGGAAATGTCGTCTGGACATAACGCAATGCCGAATAGCAATCCTGTGCCATTCCATCGATATCATCTATTACAAACGCCTCAGGTGAGTCTCCATGACCTGGAAGGTCGACTGACACAACTGTGAAATTCCGTCTTGCTAGTTCTATATTGAATGAGTACATCCCTGCTTTTGATCCCGCCACTCCGTGAGTCGTTAGGATCACGGGCATAGGTCCAGGATAGGAACTATCTCGTGGGCGATAAACCATAAAATGCACTTGTCGTCCTGAATCACCTGTAATCTCGTATCTGTCAACTACAAGCTCTCCAAGTCCTGTATCTGCAGCCCATGACATATACAATGAAGATGCTATCACAACGGAGAGAACGAATAATGCCAAGTATTGAGGACGTCTATCCAAAGCAAGGACCACCTGATTATCGGCATCCTTTGCTGCTTTGAAATAAAGTAATCGGTGTCGCCGTTTGTGCCAATGAGTAACTCTTGAATTTACCCTGCTTGCTCCCTTTTTGCAATGAATTGCGCTTTCTTTTCCCGCTCTATCATATAGGTAAGAACAATAATGCCTACGAACGAAACTACTCCACTTACTCCTGCTACAATGCAGAATGGGTTTGGGATTATCGAGTAGTATAGTAATGGACCTATCCAATAGACGTAGAAATAGGGTTTGGTATTTGGATTGAAAGTATATCCATTAACATCAAAGGACATGACTTGGAAATTCGTTTCCTGTGCGAGCCACATACATGGATTTCTTTCTGCTGCATAGTCATGAATCTGTACATACAAATTTTCCCTCTCTTCTGGATTAGTTGATTGGTCCGCTTCAGACAATAATTCATCAATATATGACGCGTTCCAATTTGATATTGAACTAACGCCGCCAAATCTTTCAATAATTCCATCGTTTCTGAAGAGGTATGTTGCATAATCACTTGGATCTGCGAAATCCGATTCTAGATTGAGAAAGCCATTAAGACGGGACTCGTAGGGACTAGGCGTACCCCACTCGATAGTTTGGATTTGAATAGTAAGGGGTGAACTCGGTTGTAAAGCGCTGGGATTGGCCATGACTAGCTCAATTCCATCTCGCAGGATTTCACATGCCTTCTCTCTACCTGTTCTTCCAGAGTTATACAGGAACGTTATCTCGTAGGAATTGTTTGCAAGGATAGAATCTAAACCATTATCCATAGCATTATTCCAGCTTTCAACAGCAGAGTTGATGTCAATATCATAGGGAGTGCCATCTTCATTATGGCCTGACATGCCAAGTGGAATCGCTCCTCGAGCTTGAATACCGAATCCATAGAGAGCTTGTTCAATGTATACAGATGTGTTGAAAGATAATTTAGCAGCATTTCTGAAGCCTAGTAAGAAGAAAGGATTTTGGAGAGGATTTTCCTGGGGAGAATAAAACTCCCTACAATTGAAAATCATACCATTCACATTATATGTGGGCTCATCAGCCCAAACCTTTAGTGATGGATTTAGGGATTTAATGGTGCCATCCCCGCTTGGGTCTGTGGCTAATCCAGCATACACTATCCCTGCCTCATCCTTAGGCCATTCGCATGCATCACTAAGAGAATTATTTAGGTTCGATATCCTTGTACTTCCAAATTCCACAGTTTTGATTGTCACTTTATCTATTGCACCAGCGTAGGGATATTCAGATCGGATTTCGTATTCATTCCAGTAATCTTCGAATTTAGTCAATTTAATATAATCATCTGCAACAACTTCATCAACTTGGTATGGTCCCGTACCACACGATTGCAACCAAAGCATCGAAGTTGTATATCCCAAGGTTATTCCACCATGGCTTTGGACGTATGTAGGACTTACCATTGACGCTGCTGTTGTTGCGAGGAGTGCAGGGAATGGAGTATATGGTTCCTCGAGTAGAATTAGTACCGTGTAATTGTCTTGGACTTCTATCGCGTTTGAGCTATCCCGCCATTCTGTAAAGTTCCCAATATGCTGAGGA
>JARGGA010000262.1 GCA_029210805.1 Candidatus Thorarchaeota archaeon | reverse complement strand
GTGAATTGCAGGATGTTCAAGACAGTGATGCTGTTTCTAAAGTAGCTGGTGCATTAGATGCTGTAGCCGCAGATAGTGGTACATCTGCAGAGGTTAAGGATAATGTTCTGTACTGGTTGACAGAAACAAGTCTTGATGCCCGTCAAATGATTATGGTTCGAACTATTGAAGATCTCATTAGTATTGAAGAATGCCGCCCAGCAATTCTTGTAGCCTTGGCACAGATATCCTCTAAGGACAATGTAGACATGGTTATGGAATGGGTTAACAGGAGCATCCTCACACTGAATCAAGCAGTGTTCGTTCTTCTCTTTCCCGATGCATCGGATGCTTTGAGATAGATACGATTGAGTCCTACGTACTAAAACTCTAACCATTTGAGATTCTTTCTAAGATATTTTTCCCAGGAAGGTTTGATATCCATCGCCCTTTTGGCACATGCAATCGCATCTTCTTTTTGACCAAGTTGAAAGTGCAAGAGCGCTTTATAGTACCATGCCTTACCAAAATTAGGGTTGAGCTTTACAGCCTCGCCGAATGCCTCAATTGCTCCTTCTATGTTTCCTGCGGTTTCACGAATCCTGCCTTCGCCAAACCAATCGAACTCAGTGAAATCTTCTCTATCTGCGGACAATTTCCTCTCTGTCTCCATGTAGCTCTTTACATGAGCACTAATAAATTAAAGCTCCTTTGTACGTGACCTTTTAGTCACTTTTGAATCAGCAAACTAATGATTCAAAGTATCGATAAACCCTCAAATTC
The DNA here is from genome assembly GCA_029210805.1 of Candidatus Thorarchaeota archaeon. Classification (GTDB taxonomy): domain Archaea; phylum Asgardarchaeota; class Thorarchaeia; order Thorarchaeales; family Thorarchaeaceae; genus MP5-2226. The sequence goes on along the minus strand of JARGGA010000262.1, from coordinate 4,138 downwards.
GTCAATTAGCCATCATAACCCTTCTTTCCAACCCGAAAATACCATCCTGTAAAATTGTCATTATATATGCTTGAACATTGGTTGATATTAGTGATCACACAATGAAAACTCTGCAAAAGATATTCATAGGACTCTTACTCTCTTTGTTTCTTGCACAACCATTGATAGTTGGTGCAAGTGCCCAAGGGCAAATGCAAGGCCCCGGGCATAATATGACTCCCCCTGTAAGGGAGGATGATGGGTCGGTCTGGATAAATACCGATGTGATTTCCATCATGTCAAGTGGTGCGATGCCAATGCTTCATTTTTGGTTCGCCAATGATGAAAATGGATCATATGCCAAGTTTCTTGCTTCTTATGTTACTCTGATTGAATTCGAGGATTTCAATGAAGATGGTGCCTTTCAATCGGATGAAGTACTCTATCACGCTCCTCTTGCATCGTATGAATGGACGCTGCAAACAGGTTCAGTCGTTGATGGAGAAGGTGTCACTACTGAGGTCTGGCTGAAATATACCAAGGGTGGCTCAACAGCTGGTGGCATGATGCCAGGAAATCCGGACATGCCTGGAATGGGAAATCAGCATTTCAACGGTTCAGATGCCATATCTCGATTTGAGGATGTAACCCTACAAATCTGGGCACACATCTATCTCAATGATTACGAAGGGACCGTCAGCGATGATAGTGGTGTGAAAGCAGAGTATGCTGTTGCAGGAAGTTCCGAACTCAAGATGGACATTGAGGTTGGCAACTTTCCATTTACAAGCGAGGATACAAAAGTCGCAATAGAAACGATCCTTCGCGAAGATCAAGCCAGCAATCCACAAAATCAATCTCAACACATGTATCAAACGCGCGAGCAATTCAGGAATGTATCTTGCACCTCCAATACAGATTGGAGTACCCCAGGGGGTAACGAAACTAGATTCCAACGGATGAACAATACTAACATTCAACAGATTGACTTTGTTGATGTTGAGGGTGAAGTTCCATCTGGATTCTTCAAATGGGTTGACACCGCGACTATTACTTGGCCCGGTGGTGAAACTGAGGCTGTTGATGTTGTTGCATCATATGTTCCAACTGGTACGGGGCTCTCAGTTTATTTCGCATATCCACACTTTGATGGTGGATCTCTTCTACATGATCCCTCAATAGGCGTGTATGAAGATCAAGCTCCTCCTTCAACTCCTGACAACACTTACTATCTATTACTAGTGGGAATCGGTATAGTATCAGTTCTAGCAATTGCTGTTGCTGTCAAGAGAAGGAAGTAACATCTAAACGGTAGTGGGCTTTACTCCGAGGTCCACTACCAAACCCTTTTTGATAGATTGTTATTATGGGATTACAGCGATATGTTGAGAAAACGAATCTTTGGTCTGGGGATGTTATCAAGTTTGAAACACAAATCACGCACACTCATCATCTTTGCACTAGTATTCTTGACACTTACTAGTCTGCCTTTAAGGAGCGAAGGAACTCTTCTTCAGAATGAGGGTGTGATTTTCGATCCCGTGACAATTATAACACGTCTAGATGCTAATGGAACATCAACAATAGATTTCAAAGCTCTTGCTTGGAATAACGGTACAACCCCATTATCTACAATTGAGATTCGTGTAGATTCTGTGCAGGTGCTTCTTGGTTCTGCAACAGTTAATGAAACATCCACTCAAGTAACGCTGGAGACCCTGGAACGCTATTCAATAGTTTCCGTAGAACTATCAGACCCATTGCAAAGTGGTGATGGCCTGTGGATTGAAATCCAGTTCTCAGTGACAGACCTCCAATCAGATGCTGTAGTTCCACTTGGTCAGGGTATTTCTCTTTCGGACTTCATCTTCTATGTCCGTCCTCTTTCCACATATTCGAATTTTTCTTTGACAGTTCTACTTCCCCCATTATCAGCCCTTTCCCAACAATCAGTGACTCCTATTTTTCCCCAATCTTCTGCCAATTATACAGATGGACTATCCATGGCATTTCTCTGGCAGGTTGATACATTACATCCTGGACAAGAAAAAGTCTTCATAGTGCGATACCAAACATCAATTGAAGAATCTTCTCCGTCAACTCTATCAAGCATACAGCTGGTAATCATTGCACTTACATTTCTGGGGATTGGACTGGTAGTTGGGTATGCTGGGCCTAAATTTATAGTGCGGCTTGGAGAAATCAGCCGAGTGAGGATTGTGGGGATTACATCTGAAGAAGAAGAAGTGCTTGATGCTATTCGGCTTAAAGGTGGTTCATGCCCACAGAAGGACTTGTACCAAGACCTCGATATGTCCCAGGCTAAAGTTAGCCTTATTCTGACCGCATTAGAGGAGAGAGGTTTGGTTAGACGATTCAAGGATGGCAGAGAGAATACTGTTCATATTATTGAGGAATAACCATTTCTCCCTCAATCGAAAGGCTTTATATCACCACAGAGAGATTCGCCAAGTCAGTAACAGACAGAGGTGTGCTCTTGAGTTCATCAAGTAAAATTCGTGTGCTTGTTGCGAAACCTGGGTTAGATGGGCATGATCGTGGAGCTAAGGTCGTAGCGCGTGCCCTTAGAGATGCTGGAATGGAGGTCATTTATTCTGGGCTACGTCAAACGCCTGAGATGATTGTCCGAGCTGCCGTTGACGAAGCCGTTAATGTCATTGGTCTGAGTATCTTAAGTGGTGCACATAATGCTATTTTTCCTAGAGTAATGGAGCTGCTTCGCGAGGAAGAAGTTGATGACATTCTTGTTGTAGCTGGTGGTATAATCCCTCAAGATGATATTCCTCAATTGAAAGAGGCTGGAATCTCAGAGGTTTTCGGTCCAGGTACGAAACTCCAAGAAATTGTTGATTATATTAACGAACACGTTAAGAAATAAACTACAAAGCATGAGGATTCTGAATTGTCTGCGGAAAAGCTTGCTGAGGGCGTTCTCACGGGCAAAAGAAGAGACCTAGCTCGACTTATCACACTCATAGAGGATGAAGATCCTGTTGCGCCGGAGGTGCTGAGTCTTCTGTATTCCAAGACAGGCCGATCCTGGATTATCGGTGTAACTGGCCCTCCTGGTTCGGGTAAGAGTACAATTGTAACCCGGATAACTGCGGAGTATCGCAAACGGAATCAATCTGTAGGCATTATTTGTGTAGACCCTTCAAGTCCTTTTAGTGGCGGTGCCCTTCTAGGCGACCGAATCAGGATGCAAGAACATAGTCTTGACAAGGAAGTATTTGTTCGAAGCATGGGTACTAGAGGTCACTTAGGGGGTCTCTCCCGCGCCACATCGGATGCTGTTCGTGCTGTTGATGCATTCGGAAGGGATGTTATCATTGTAGAAACAGTTGGCGCTGGGCAATCAGAGGTTGAGATCATAGAAATTGCCCATACTGTCATTGTCACTGATGTTCCGGGAAGTGGCGATGATATCCAAGCCATCAAAGCTGGCATAATGGAGATTGCAGACATTTTTGTCGTCAATAAATCCGATCTAGCAGGTGCAGATAGGAAAGTAACTGAAATTAACATGATGCTTGATACTGACTCTAACATGGGCCAATGGAGACCTCCGGTTATTCTTACGAATGGACGTACTGGTGAAGGAATTGTTGATCTTGTTGACAAGATAGACGAACATTTCACATATTTGGGTAAATCCGGGCAGCTCGAACAAAAAGGATTACGCCGAAGCCGTGAGGAACTCGAGCAGCTGATGGAATACAAGCTTACTCGGGAACTTCTCAATAGTCTTAGGGGTAGTCCCGAATACGAGGACGCAATAAAGAAAATTGCCTCTCGGAAAGAAGATCCTTATTCAGTTGCAGAACAAATGATCACGAAATTTCTCGTCGATTGTAGAGAGTAGGTGTCAAATTATGAATGAAGAGAAGCAACTCTCCCCTGCTGTTGATGAATGGGAGAATGAAACAATCAAAAAGACCTTGGAGAGGTTTCCAGAACGCGAAAAGAAATTCCTAACAATATCTGGAATTCCGATGAAGCGGCTGTATACACCTATTGACCTAGCAGATCACGAGTATCAGAAACAGCTAGGGTTCCCCGGAAAGTACCCTTTCACACGTGGCGTTCAACCCACGATGTATAGAGGGCGATTTTGGACCATGCGTCAGTACAGTGGATT